>CAZSFB010000491.1:0-2208 GCA_964606035.1 uncultured bacterium
GACGGCGTAGACTATTGCCATGGCCGCCGCCAGATCCCATATGCGGCAGCGCGGGACATGGTTTGCGGCAAATCCACCGGATGCCAGATATCCGAGCTGTGAAGCCACGCTGCCAAGTGCCCGGACTTTCCCTGGAAATGTGATGCGAAATTTCCGGTGCGATCCGGACTGGACCGCGATCTGCGTATTTTTGGTAATCACCACATCTTTCAACGGCCCAAGGGGAACGCCATTCAGTGCCGGCATACCACCGGGGACCAGAACGAACAGGTCACGTGACTTGGGCATGCTCAGGAATCCGCCCACTGGCCGTCCATTGCGGAGAAGCCCCACGCAGATCGCCCATGCCGAGAGTCCCGCCGTGAAGGCGGCTGTGCCGTCAATGGGATCAATGGCCCAACAGAATTCGGCGGTGGATGGGGATGGTCCTGGCATTGCGCCTTCCTCTTCACCGAGAATCGCATGATCGGGGAAAGCCCCATGAATCCTTTCCACCAGGAGCCGCTGAATCTGCCTGTCAGCCTCAGTCACGAGCGAGTGATCGTCCTTCAGGCTCGCACCAACCTTCATGAACATGGACATGGCCAGTCCGTCCGCCTCGCGGCTCAGGTCGACAAGGAAAGATTCAGTCACGATACTCATGCCCTTTGCACTTTCATCCCACCGGCATACCCGCCAGCCGGCTTCCTAACCACACCTTCAAACGACCCCGACCGCAGCATTCTCCAGTGGACAGACTCGAACTTAAGTCCGGAAAGGGCCCGTTCATAGTCAGCCGTACTGAACATCATGTCATAGGGATGGTCTGTCAGTGCCCGGTAAAGTGGCCCGAAGGGAGGCTGCCGGAAAAACCCGATGGGGGTATCGGTAAATATGAAATAGCCACCGGGACGGAGCACACGGTTTACTTCCGCAAGTGCAGTCCTCCAGTTGGGAATATGGTGAAACACCTGAAACTGGAAGATGACATCAAAAGCAGCGGGGGGTGACTGAATGGCCGTAGCCGATCCGGTTCCGAGCGCGAGACGGCCAAGCTCCCCTTTCAGATGCCGGCGGGCCCTTTCAACCTGGAGCTCGTCAAAGTCGAACGCTTCCATCCGGGAAGGATTCAATATGGAAAGAATTGCAGGGATGGCAGCCCCTTCCCCGCATCCGATCTCCAGCACCTCGGGTCGATCCGGTACCCCAGACAACAGGCCTGTCAGCCGCCGGACAGATCTCTCCCGGAGATTCCGCCGGATAGGCGAATTCACGAACCATTTTTCAACCGGATTCAGACGCATGGAAAACCCGTTCCCTTAACAATCTGGTTGTGTAAACTATACAAGTTCAAGGGCTTTTGCTGACGGAAGGGAAGCGGTCCGGTGCGCTTTACAGCGTAACGCGGCTGACGCCAGGGGAGACCATGTCCACAGCTTCGGGCAACGAGTTACCGGCCATTTCGGTATCTGCGCTTGCGAACCAGACCCGGTTCCGGATTCTCACGGCAAATTTTGCCATCACGGTGATTTGCGTAGCGGTACTCACCGTCGCGGTCCCATTTATTGTGAACCTGAGGATGGCGGACATCATCTCATTCGCGCCGTTCCTCATCACGGTGGTCGCCATCGCCGGAACCACCCAGATCCTCCTCAATGAGCGGGATATGAAGCAGATGGTCTACTTCTCCCATCCGGATGATCCGGATGCCCGCCAGCTCGAGCCCATCTACTGGCTCATGATCAAGATCGGGCTTTACCTTTCGATGATCGGCATTGTTTTCATCCCGGTGATTCTGTTGGTCTTAGATGTGTCAGTCCTGGATCTCTACAGGATGTGAATCTCCGGCATCGTGAACTTCATGCTGGCTGACATCGCGGCAGCCATTGTTCTCGGGACAGGTCTGGTGATTCATGCCCGGTTTGACCGGGAAACGGCGCTTAAGGCTCCCGAGGCCCGGAAGCACGTAAATCCGGCCTCGATCCAGCACCTGGCAGACAATTTCGCGATCCGGGCAGCCACTGTGTCGCTCTCCCTGTGGGTCTTCGGGGCCATATTCAGTGCTCTCGTTGCCTACAGCATCCTGAAATGGGGCAACTTCTTCGCCCTGTTCGTGCTGATTGTGACCATCGGGATCGGAATTGTTGTGTTCCCGATCCAGTATTTTATCTTTCGCAGGCTCTTTGCCCCTCTCCGCCAGCGTGTACTCCAGTCCCTTTCCAGGACCTT
>CAZSFB010000492.1:0-2208 GCA_964606035.1 uncultured bacterium
AGGGTTGTGTCTCTCCCCCGGAAGGGGGATTTCCGCCCCGGCGCGAAAACCTGTTGCACCCGGTCCGGAAACCGCAGTACAAACAGCGGACATGACAGCGACGGCAGGAAATGGCGGAAACGGTCCCGCCGGGGCCCCGATACCCCGGCGCGGGTTTCTGAAGATCGGATTGATGGGGACGGCGGTTGCGGCGGCAGGCGGGGTTGCGCTCGCGCTCCGCGAGACAGTCCTCCGGGAAATCCCGAAGGACGGACTTCTTGTGTTCTCCCCGAAGGAATACGCCATCTTCGCCGCCATCGCGGAGGTGGTCTGTCCGCCCCGCTCGGAGGGGGTGCCATCCGCGGCCGATCTGGACGTGGCGAGAAACGCCGACCGGCAGCTGGCGAAGCTCGACACGGACATCCAGAAGGAGTTCAAGATCCTGCTTGGGATTTTTGACAGCGCGCTCACGGGATTCCTGTTCGACGGACGGCTCCGTCCGTTCACGGCTCTGTCCCAGGAGGAACGCAAGCGGGCCTTCATGACTTGGGGTGAATCCGGCGTGGCGTTCCGCCGGACGGCGTTCCAGGCACTCAAGCAGCTCGCCGGCGCCATGTATTACATTGATCCGGCCACCTGGCCCATTGTGGGTTACAGCGGCCCGCCAGACGTGAGCGCCTACCGCGAGGCGAACCGGCAGAAGCGGCTCGCCGAGGAGGCCGCGGCGGCGGTCCCGGCGGCGGGAGGGGTTCCCCAATGAGCATCTATCGCGGTTCCGATGTCACCTCCGACCTGAACCTTGAATGTGACGTGTGCATTGTCGGTTCCGGGGCGGGCGGCTCACATGTGGCCGAGCGTCTGTCGGCGGCCGGGAAATCAGTGATTGTTCTGGAGGAAGGCGGCTACCACACGAGCGAGGAGTTCAACCTTTCCGAGCCGGACATGTTCTACCTGCTCTACCAGGAGCACGGGAACCGGGCGACGGCGGACCTCTCTATAGCAATTCTCCAGGGCCGGGCCGTGGGCGGGACCACGGTGGTGAACTGGACGACGAGCTTCCGCACACCGAAGCACGTGATGGAATACTGGACGGAGCATTTCGGTACGGAAGTAACCCACGAGCAGCTCATCCCTCACTGGGAACGTGTCGAGGAGCGTCTGAATATCCGGGAAGTGCCGCTCGACTTCATGAACCGCAACAACAAGGTGCTCTGGGACGGGGCGACGAAGCTGGGCTGGGAGCCGCATCTGCTGCGCCGGAACGTGAAGGGCTGCGCGTCTCTTGGATACTGCGGCATGGGGTGCGCCATTGATGCCAAGCAGTCGATGCTCATCACGATGCTCCCGGATGCCGTGAAAAATGGTGCGAAGGTTTACGGCAACTGCCGTGTCGAGACGGTCTCGGCGGATGGCCGCCGCATCTCGAAAGTGAACGGCGTTGTCCTGGATCCGGTGACGGAAAAGCCTGCGGGCCGGAAGATCACCGTGCAGGCGAAAGTGACTGTCCTTTCCGGCGGCGCGATCAATAACCCGGCGCTGCTGCTCCGGTCGAAGATCGGCAACCGGAACGAGCGGGTTGGAAAGCGCACCTTCCTGCACCCGGTGGTGGCCTCGCTCGGCGAATTCGCCGATCCAATTGACCCCTTCTACGGCGCGCCGCAGTCGGTGGCGAGCCACTATTTCGAACGCCGCCAGGGGAAGATGGGGTTTTTCCTGGAGGCCGCGCCGCTGTTTCCGATGTTCTCTGGTGCGGCGAGTTCAGAGATGGGCGAGGAACTGGGCGAGGCGATGAAGGCGCTATACCGGACCAATGCGCTGGCCGCCATTGGTATTGACGGCTTCGACCCATCCGACCGGGACGAGGGCGCGGTGGTAACCCTGAAGGCGGGAGGAAAGCCGAAGGTGGACTACAAGTGGACTCCCCGGCTGATCGAGATGCTCCGTGAGGGCAATCTCCGGCTGGCAGAAATCCAGCTTGCTGCCGGCGCAGAGCGGGTCCGCTCGCTTCACACACGGCCGGTCATCGTGAAGGGTCAGGCCGATCTGGAAAAACTCCGGACGGCGGACTTCGGCCCGCTCCGTGTGAAATGTTTCACGGCCCACCAGATGGGCGGCTGCATCATGGGCAAGGACCCGAAGGTCTCCGTCGTGGACCCGAAGCTGAAGCACCACGAGTTTGACAACCTGTTCGTGGTGGACGGCTCGGTGTTCCCGACCTCTCTCGGCGTA
>CAZSFB010000493.1:0-2192 GCA_964606035.1 uncultured bacterium
GTCCAAAAGCGGCGACACCCGAGGGGGTCACTATCGGTGCTGATGTCCCACGGGTAGGACGCGGCGATGCATTTTCAATCATGTGCGAATCGACAAAAAAGAAATCTACCCCCGAATCGGCCAGAAGCTCATCCAGTTGCCCGAAGTATCCGCACTCCGGAAGCCAAAACCCCCGGGACTCCAATCCCGTCACCCGCCGGAATGCCCGTAAACCGACATCTACCTGTCGCCGGACGTTCCGGAGATCCCTGGCATGCACCGGGAAATAGGCGTGGGTGGCCGCCGTGGTAAACAGCTCAATGACACCAGACCTGGCGAGCCCAACAAATGCGGACACAAGATTCCGGCTGAGTGTCACTGTCCAGTACTGCTTGATATCCTGCAGCCGTTCGACCTGGCATTCGAGCGCAGCGGTTCGATCCGGATCCGAGAGTTTCAGCGACTGCAGCTTACGCTCGGCAAGGGACATGACCTTGTCCAGATACCGGTCATATTTGCCCGCAAGATGCTCGTCCCGGAACATCTCAAGGAGAGTCGGGCTCAGTGATATGGCCGCAAGCCCTCGTCGGCCATCCAGGCGCCCAAACATTTGCAGGAGAGGCAGGTAGCTGCCAGTCATGGCCTCAAACAGCCATGACTCCTCCCCATATTCGGGGAAATCCGGGTGTCGCACATACGGGAGATGAGCGTGGAGAACCAGCATGACTCCCCCTGCAGGCATCAAGCAGACCGGTTGCCTCCGGACCGGCCGGCGCCGCTCCGGGCACCGCCGCCAACCAGAGAGAGCGGCCCTTCCGTAATGTACCGGTCCCGAACAAACTCACCGGAGTTAATCCAGTGGCGCCACGGAACAAGCCTGACGATCCGGGGCTGCATGACCGCCCGCTTCGGCGGTGAGTGACGGACGTCCGTCATCGCCATACGATGGGGAATACCTATGCCAGGTTCGGCACGTGGGATCCGCACCGCAGTGGTCACAAGACAAATCCGGTCATTACCGGCAGGGGCCAGACGTATCCTGATCCAGCAATCTTCCACACCTGTCTGTATGTAAGTTGCCCCCGCCCGGACGATGATTTGGCTACTGCTCAGGCGAGTCCACTTTTCCTGGTCCGGGGAATACTCAACAATACAAATGGCCTTATGATCGTGACCAAAAATCCGGTCGATCTGAGGGGTAGTCAGGTAAAAAACCGTAGTCCACGGGTCACAGGCCATAGCTACAAGAGGTTCCGTTACCGGATCAAGGCCAGATCCGGCACCTGTGGCAAGACCAACCCCTTGCGATGCCGTCCGGCGTGGATTCCGGGAGCGTTGGTGAGGGAGTGAGTCCCCGATCGGACGCTTGAGCCGCGAGCCTCGCATCCGGGGCACAGTCCCATCTTCAGCAGTGCCAGTTTCCCTTTCCTGTGAAGAGCTGGGCTTCTGCTCAGCGGTACGAACGCCGTTCTGCGTACCGGAAACCCACGCAATCAGCCGTCGAATCCAACTGAACAGAACACCGATCAAGAGGCAACTTCCACTCCCGCGATTACTTTGCACTGTCCAAGGATTTCCCGCACTTTTCCGTCCCGGACACACCACGGTCTTAACACAGACAGTGGCAGGAAACGATCTCCAAGCACCGGATAATCACGGCTGACCTTTCCATCCGGGACTTCGGCCAGTAGTGATCTAAGCATTACCTCCAGAGCCATTTTGAAATTCCCGTAATCGTCGGAAGAACCGAAACGGCCATCGTTTCTGCAACAAACGTCCAGAACCCTGCGGAGCCGTTCCGCAGCCTGAAACGCCAGATAATCCACGAAAGGGATCGAAAGCCGAGTTCCGTCCAGTGACTTGCTGCTCCACATGCTCGTCATGTCAAGCTCCGGGGTGTCTATCCCCAGATCCAGCCGACGCGTCCGCAAGGTACTCCCTGATGCCGACTCCCGCCCCACGGCCTTTTCATACCCGCTTGCCAGAACATCCACGAAATATTCAGCTTCGGCCAACAGCTTGCTTGCCCTTTTCCTGGAGAGCCTTTCGGACCCGGTAGTCTCGCTATCCAGACCATAGCCTGTCTCGGGTCGCTCCTCTGTTGCCAGATAGAAGTCAGAGATCAGTTGCTCAATTATATCGCTATTCATAAGCGAAATATTATCGTCAATCATCGTTCCCTGATATGACTCCGGTCAGCCTTTTCGGTTACG
>CAZSFB010000494.1:0-2189 GCA_964606035.1 uncultured bacterium
CCGGAGGGCCGAGGATGGATTCGTCTATGCCGCCGGCCAGGGACGTGCAGGGCAGCAGGACCTGGATGAAAGCGCTTCCGGCCTGCACGCTCTGGGTACCAACCTGAGCGACGTGTTCGACCGGATCGAGGAACTCGCGAAGCGGAGCGCCCAGATCGCCAACATTGTAGTCACGATCCGCGAGATTACCTCCCAGACCAACCTGCTCAGCCTGAACGCTGCCATCGAGGCCGCTCGTGCCGGAGAACACGGCCGGGGATTTTCCGTCGTCGCCGATGAGATCCGGAAACTTGCCGATCTCGCCGCCAGAAGTGCCGAGGAGATAGATGTTATCGTCCGCGAGGTTACCGGCACCACGAAGGATGTCTCCAGCCGGATCGCTGCCGCCCGCCGCGATTTCATTGACCGCGAACAGGCCGTGGAAGTCACCGCTGGCCGGTTCAAGGAGATCAACTCCACCTTTGAGGAGACCGACCGGACCTTCAAAACCCTCACCCGGTTCGCCCAGAAGCATGCTGAACTCTCCGCCAACGCCAACGAGGCCCTGAAAAAGATCGGCGCCACCCAGGGCGAGCAGTCCATCGCTGCCGAACAACTCCGCGCCACCGCCGGAGAGCTGAACCGCCTTGCCGACAACCTTTCGAAGAAGCTGAGCGAGTTCAGGTTGTAGGTATAAAATTAGCCCGGCCGTCTGGGCTCAATGTCGCTACTACTGTACATTTGCACGTTTCCTGTTGCCGATACCCGCATCGTGATTAAATCAGGTCCCCGGTATGCGGGGATGGTTATATCGCAGTTTCATTAATCTTTATTCATATGAACACAGAAAAACACACAACGCTGCCTGCTTGACTCACCGCGGAACACGGCTCGACACGCTTCGACACGAAATCCTGAAAAGGCTATCCACAGGCTCCCCACCTCTGTGGAAATCGGCATGTCCCGATAATTTTTGGTTAACTTGCTAAAACCATTGAAAGTTTCAATTACACGTGAAACTTTACACGCATGAGGATACAAAACGGTTGACTTACTGACTGAGCAGACAGTTAACTGAGCCCTGCTGCGGCCGTGAAGACGAGGGGAAAACCGGCCGCAAACCGCCACCGGAAGATTGAAGCCGGGAAACCCCGGTGGCGTACCATGAAGAAACGAAGGAGTTCCGGCCCCCAAGCCATGAGTCCCACTGAAGAACGTTACGAGATTCTCGACACTATCCATTCACCGGTTGACCTGCGCCGCTTGCCCGAAGAGGTGCTCCCGCAGCTTGCGGACGAGTGCCGACGCTTTCTCATCAACTCCGTCTCCAGGACGGGCGGCCACCTGGCCAGTTCCCTGGGTGCCTGCGAACTAACCATCGCCATCCACTACGTATACGAAACCCCCGAGGACCGGCTGGTATGGGATGTGGGCCATCAGGCTTACGTCCACAAACTGCTCACCGGGCGGAGGGAACTGTTCCCTACGCTCCGCCAGAAGGGCGGCATGTCCGGATTCCCGTCCCGGTTTGAAAGCCAGTATGACACCTTCGGGGTGGGCCACGGCGGCACGTCGATCTCCGCCGCCGAGGGCATGAACGAGGGGTTTCGCCACGGCAAGAAACGGCGGAACGTCATTGGAGTTATCGGGGATGGATCGATCACTTCCGGTATGTGCTTTGAGGCGCTCAACCATGCGGGCGACCTTGGGCATCCGTTCACCATCGTTCTGAATGACAACGAGTGGGCCATCTCCCGTAACGTAGGGGCCCTCTCCCGTACCCTCTCCCGCCGAATCGTGACGGAGGATTTCGTCCACAAGAAGGATCTCGTCCGCCGGTGGGTTCACGAGAAACTCGGCGCAAAGATGGAAGACCGGCTCCGCCATATCGAGGACGCCGTGAAGGGAGTTGTGCTGCCGGGCTCCCCGCTGTTCGAATCGTTCAACTTCGAATACCTGGGACCGGTGGATGGCCACAATATCCACACACTCATCAAAGCACTGCGGGCCGCCAAGGAGAACCACAAGCCGGTGCTCCTCCATGTGCACACCCGCAAGGGCAAGGGCTGGGATGTTTCCGAAAACGATCCTCTCGTCTATCACGGTCTCGGCAAGTTCGACCCGAAGAGTGGCGAACGGGCCCCGGTGGCCCCCGCCCCCGACCCCTGGCAGAAGCATTTCGCAAAGGCCGCTATTGACCTCGCGAATCA
>CAZSFB010000495.1:0-2185 GCA_964606035.1 uncultured bacterium
CTTCAAGCAGAAAGGGCGGCCCACAGCCGCCCTTTCTGTTCAGAATGCGGATGGTCTTACGGGAGATCCCACTTCCAGAAATCGCCCAGCGGATCGGGCGAGCTCTCACCCACGCCCGACAGCAGCAGCATGTCCTGCCGTCCAGCGCCGCCATCCCAGAGCACCTGGTGACTCATGCGCGGGGACAGTTCCGGGAACGTGCCCAGCAGGCGGCGCCACGTCATGCCGCCATTGTTGTACCAACCCCACGTGTCATTCAGCTTGGTGACGCCATCGGAGGACTGGCCGCCGAAGATCACCACGCGCTGGCGTACCGTGTCGTAGGCCGCCCCCGCCCAGCGCCTTGGCGCGGGATTGCCGTCGCCGTCAGGATCGGCCGGGGTGGCTGCTGCCCAGGTGTTCGTGGCCGAGTTGTAGGTCCACGTATAGCCCTGCGGCTCGGACGCCGGAGCCGGTGTGTTCGGGTAGTAGACGAGATTGTCGCTCGCATCGAGCCCAATGCCACCGTAGATCACCGTGCGGGCACGGGCGGCGTCGTAGGCCATCACGAAATCCGTTCGGGCCTGTGGCTTGGAAGTCCCCGACACGCAAGCCGTGCACAGGCGGCTCCAGGTGTTTGTCGAGCCGTTCCATGCCCACATGTCATCGAAGAAATACTCGCCGCACCGGCCACCGAACAGCAGCACCCGCTGGAGCACCGTGTCGTAGGCCATGCCGGCACCCGTACGCGGGGCCGGGCTCGTGGCACCGGCATTATAGGGGTCATCGCACCAGGCTGCACCGCTTCCGTTCTCGGCAAGTGTCCAGGTCCCGGCCGTACCGTTCCACACCCAGGTGCCCGACAGATAGCCGTAGTCGTCGGAGTAGCCGCCGAACAGCACCGTCCGGCTGTTCGCGGCATCATAGGCCATTGCATGGGCATAGCGGGCTTCCGGTTTCGTCACCGGCGTCCGCTCCGTCCAGCTTGTTCCGTCCCATTCCCAGAGGTCGTTCAGGAACCCGTTGCGGTAGCCGCCAAACACGATCGCGCGGCTCCGGCCGGAGTCATACACGGAAGCCGCCAGCTCGCGGCCAGAGGCGCCGGAAAGTCCGCTCGTCACCTGCACCCAGCCCTTCTCGTAGATAACCACCTGCGACGTGGCCGGACCGCCGGGGCCCGCACACGACAGCGTGAAGGTGGCCGGGAACGTGGTGATGTTCTGCGTCGCCACGCCGGTGCCGCTCGTTCCGGAGAGGTTCGTCGCCGGAGTCGTCTGGCTGCTCGTCACCGTGCAGCTCGACGCCAGATAGCTGCCCCAGGTCAGGTTTACCGGCTGGCCGGAAAGCACCGTCGCCTGGGCCGACGTGAAGCCGGTGATGGTCACAACCACCGGCGGATTGATGGTCGCGTTCGCTGTCACCGGACCGCCCGGACCGCGGCAGGTCATCACGTAGGTACGCGGGAGCGGGCTCGTGCCCACGCCATTGATATTCAGCGTTCCAGACGGCACCGGGACAGGACCGAAACCCGCGTCGCCGTCGATATCGCAGTCCGTCGCCTGGGTGACGCTCCAGCTCAGCACCGCCGGCTGGCCGGGGGCGAGCGGGGTCGGCAGGGCCGTAAAGCTGTCAATGTTCACCTTGCGCTGGATCGTGATCTGCGCGGACGCCATCGGATCGGCACCACGGATACATTCAAGCGTGAAGGTGGCCGGGAAGGCACCTGCGGGAATCGCTGGTGACACGACACTGGTTCCATTCTTCAGTGTGCTGAAGGTCGTGCCCGTCCAGTCTTTCAGCGCGCAGGTGTGAGTGTCGGTGGGCGAGTAGCTCACCCAGGTAAATTGCACCGTGCCATTCGGAAGCACCGCACCCAGGTTCGACGAGAACGCCGCGATGGTCACCACCGTCGGCGGACTCACTGTCGTATCCAGCGTGTGGGGGCTGCCCACGCCGGTACACCGCATCCGGTAGGCGATCGAACCGGGACCGGGATATGTGTGCGCCTGGACGCCCGCCGGGAGCTGCGCCGAGACGTTATAGATCTCGTCGCCCGGAATCGCATAGGGCGGCCTGTAGATGCGGCAGTCGGTGGCTGCCGCGGTCGTGAACGAGAAGGTCGTCCCGTAGTTCGGCACCACGACATTCGGGGTTGCCGAGAACGACAGCACTTCCACGCGGCGGTTCACAGTCACGTTGGCGGACG
>CAZSFB010000496.1:0-2169 GCA_964606035.1 uncultured bacterium
AAGCAGATTCAGCGTGTTGTAGACCGTCGCCCGCGATATCATCGGGAGGGTTTTTCTGGAGGCTTCCCAGACCTGATCCGCAGAGGGGTGTTCGTCGGTCCACAGAACGTAATCGGCAACGGCCAGTCTTTGTGCTGATGGCTGGATCCCAGAGTTCCGTAGGCGTGATGTAGTCTCTGATCTCACGTTTTTAGACTATGTCTAAATCAGCAACAAGTCAATATTCACCTCGCGCATGGATGGCACCCCAGAGCGAGAACTGGCAGTAATATGCGAAAGATTGGGCTATTCTCGGACTTTGTTAGGGGTTCTGAGTGCTGATCAATATCGATAATCCCCACCCAGTCATCCAGTTTCTGGTCTCCGTTGGGCTTGGACTCATTATTGGTCTCCAGCGCCAGTGGGCGGACGCGCCACTGGGGGGGATTCGTACTTTTTCCCTGACGGCACTGCTGGGGACCGTATGCGGCCTTCTTTCCAGGGAATTCGGGGTATGGGTTGTCGCAGCCGGTTTTGTCGGAATTATCGCGACGCTGACTGTCGGAAATCTCGCCCGAAAAGGCGAGGGCGATGAAGAAGCTGGTGGCGACACCGGCATGAGCACGGAAGTCGGGCTGCTCCTGACATTCGGTGTCGGCCTGATGGTACATATCGGACCCGTGTGGATGGCTGCAGCGGTGGCTGGCGGGATTGCCGTGATTCTGCAGGCCAAGCCGGAATTGCACCGCCTCGCGGAAAAGTTCTCTGCCCAGGAAATCAAGGCGATCATGCAGTTCGTGTTGATCACTTTGGTGATCCTGCCACTCGTACCGAATGAAACCTATGGCCCCTTCGCGGTGGTGAATCCCCACGAAGTATGGCTCATGGTCGTTCTGATCGTCGGTATCAGCCTGACCGGGTACATCATCTACAAGTTTTTTGGCGAGCAGGCCGGTATCCTTCTGGGAGGCATACTGGGTGGAATCATCTCCAGCACGGCCACCACTGTGAGCTACGCCAGACGCAGCCGCGAACAACCCTACCTGAACAGCAACAATGCCATTCTGATTACCATTGCGTGGAGCACCCTGTATCTGAGGGTCATGGTTGAGGTCGCAATAGCGGCCCCCGGCTTTAACGACATATGGCTTCCCGTGGGGATCCTGCTGGTTCTTTCAGCCGTGATTGCCCTCTGGATGTGGCGGCATCGTTCCATACAAAAGGCGCAGCTACCCGAACAGGGCAACCCCAGCGAGTTCAAGACAGCCTTTGTATTTGCGGCATTGTATTCGGTCGTCGTGTTTGCAGTGGCCTTCGCTAAGGAAACTTACGGCAATGCAGGACTTATGGTGGTTGCTGTTATTTCTGGCATTACCGACGTCGATGCGATCACGCTTTCCACATCCCGGCTCGTTCATGCAGGGAAACTCACGGGAGATGAGGCGTGGCGGGTCATTGTCCTGGCGATTCTCGCGAATGTTTTCTTCAAGGGAATTATTGCCGGAGTGCTCGGAGGACGGCCGCTCTTCCGGTCAGTGCTATTCCCCTGGTGTGCAACGCTTGTGGCAGGTGGGCTGATTATTTTCCTTCTGTAACCGGGACGATGGTCACGAACTTTTGCGCTTTTCCAGGGATTCCCACCTGCTGAGCAGCGTCTCGACTTCAGATTTGGCCGAGGCAATTGCATCCATCAGGGATTTTATGTCGCCCGGCCGTTCGGTATAGAGGGAAGGATCCTCAAGTTGCTGTTCGAGTTTTGCAACATTGCTTTCGGCAAAGCTGATCCGGTCGAGAATGCCATCAAGCTCCAGCCGTTCCCCATATGTCAGGGGTTTGGCGGAATCCGTGCTTTCCTTTCCGGATGGCTGGTCCCGTCTCCCGAGGGCTTTTGGGGTGTTTTCCCGCTGGATGTTCTGCGCCTGAGACAAACGGTCCAGCTGGCGGCGCCGGTAGTCTGACCAGTTCCCGGGGTAAAGGGTTGCGCTACCAACTGCCGAGGTCCCGTCACGCTCAATCGCAAGGATCGACGTGGTGATTCTGTCCAGAAACCAGCGGTCGTGGCTGACGACAATGACTGAACCGGGAAAATCTGTCAGGAGCGACTCAAGGGCACCCAGGGTGCTGGTATCAAGGTCATTGGTGGGTTCGTCAAGAATAATCAGGTTGGGTTTCCCGGCGAGCAGTTTGGCA
>CAZSFB010000497.1:0-2155 GCA_964606035.1 uncultured bacterium
GCATTAAGATACAAGATATCCCCTTTGGAAAAGGCTGGACGAACATTCCGGGAGAAATCGGGGCCCACAATGAGAACCCAGCGCCGGATCAGCTTGAGATCAGCGGCATGTGCCTGCATCCCACTGCCCGACAGAGCCCCCGTGACCAGATCACCAGCCATTCTGGGGCTTTTCTTGCTTCCGGGTGGACTTCTCATGGGATGATCATGAATTGTGAAGCAGGCTTCATCAAATCCCGCATACGGCATAGCCATAGAGGACCGGTTGACTCCGTAATTACCATCTGAAAATAGTTGCCTGGGCTTTTCAGGCGGTGACGATCCTACGGTATAATACCGTCGTAAACGGGCTGGATAAAAAACGTGATTCGATTTCTGGTAATTGCCGCTCTCCTTTTCACTGCCTTTGTGCTCGGGATCATCGTTGCCCGGGACGATCTCCGGGAAGATGCGATCAAGCAGGCCCGCACGGCCATAAAGAATGCTCCCACTGGCTCTCAGAAGCCTGGCAAGGAAGCCATGGACGCTCGCCCCGGCTGGACCGGCTATTTTTCCGGCAGCGACAATTCGACAAGCACATCTGGTAATGAGCCACCCAACGATGTCCCACCGCCAAGGTCGCTCCCCCCCATCGAGGCCCCAACCGATTATGGAATGGAAAGTCCTGAGCAGCGCCTGCCTGTATCCCCTGCCGAGCGTGCGCAGATAGAAGAAGGTGAGCGCACTGGAAAATCGGTGGGTAACCCCGATCGCCTCCGGCGTATTGAGGAGAGGAAGGCCGAGCGTGAGCGGCTTCTGGCCATGAGCCCGGAAGATCGCAAGGCATACCGGGAGCAGAAACGACAGGAAAAGCAGGCTCGCCGGGCGGAACGCCAGGCCCGCCGGGAACAAAACCGCAAACCACCCGCCTCCATCGAAGACGTACTCCAGGACAACCCTTGATGCGGTTTCTGCGGGCAGTTGCCCTCCTGCTGCTATCCCTGGCTTTCACGGGTTGCAGCCGGGTCCAGAATCCCCGCCCTTCGCCGACCAGTCAGGCAGTTGCGACCAGCCACCCGCTTGCAACCGGGTCCGCTGCCAGGATTCTTCGCACCGGTGGCTCGGCCGTTGATGCTGCGATCGCAGCAGCATTCGTCCTCAATGCAACCGAACCCTGGAACTCTGGACTCGGTGGCGGCGGGTTCGCGCTGGTCTGGGAACCAAGATCCGGAAATGCCATTTCACTGGATTTCCGGGAAACTGCTCCCTCCGGATTACAGCCCGGAGCTTTGGGATCCGCCGCCGCAGAATCACCAAATGCACTTACCGATGGAGCCCTGTCGGTGGCTGTTCCCGGACAATGGGCGGGGCTTGTCGAACTTCACCGCAGGTTCGGAAAACTCCCGCTCACCACTCTAGCCGCAGATGCAGTGCGGATCGCAGCAGATGGCTTCCCCGTTTCCGCTGCCTACGGGAACAGATGCAAAATCCGGCAGCGTGTCATTGCCGACGATGTCGCCGCACGCCGGATTTTCCTCAGACCAGACGGTAGCTGCCCCGACGCTGGAGAACCCCTCGTCCAGAAGGACCTGTCCCGTACGATTTCGACTCTTGCCCGGGATGGAAGACCATCTGCGTGGGCAGATATCGCGGCGACGCTGATGGTTGGCCGCCTCAATCCGGATGGCAACCCGGTCAGCATCGCTGACATAGCCAGTTATGCGCCTGTCGAGAGGGAGCCCGTTCGGGGCCGCTTCATGGACCGGGAAATTGTATCAATGGGACCGCCCTCCTCCGGCGGAATCATTGTGATTTCCCTTCTACAGACCTACGAAGCCACTATTCGCATGAATCCCGATACGAACCGCCAGTTGCTATGGATTGAGGCATCCCGGCTCGCCTTCTTTGACCGGGCAAAGCTGCTTGGTGATCCGGATTTTGTGCACATTCCGCTGAAAACCCTTCTTTCAATGGACTATGCATCGCGACAGGCAAGGCGTATTTCCGGTGAATCCCCACTACCACTCCCTGATGGGGAGATCTCTCCCGCGGAGGGCACTGAGACGACCCATATATCCGTGATTGACGGTAATGGACTGGCAGTAGCCATGACGCTTTCCATCAATACCCCATTCGGGTCAGGAGTCGTGATTCCCGGGACCGGTGTGCTGCTCAAC
>CAZSFB010000498.1:0-2147 GCA_964606035.1 uncultured bacterium
CTGTTGATTGAAGCGACCCGGAAACCCGACACTTCCAGTAGTTCAACAGCCTTCCGGGAACGGTCCACGGAAACACATTCCCCGTCACAACCGGTAAAGAATGCGATTTCCACGGAATCAGAAACAGCCCTTTGTGGCCGCTTGCGAAACCATTGTGAGAATACGCCATTGGCGAAAACCGGTAATCGTACACGCCGATCAACCCCGCCTGCCCATTCCAAAAAAATCCGAAAAAGTGTGCTCTTAAGAATAAAATTGAATACGGGTGCGAACCACCGGGCCCAGAACGCCGCCCTGCGTGAACCCAGTAACCAACGGCCTGGCCAAGTGATTACGGAATGCCGCTTTTTCCGGGTCACTTTCCGGTCCCAGCTGATCCGGGAAAAATCGAAATTGAGCGGGCATGTGGACGTACACCGGTCGCACTGAAAGCACTGGTCGAGAAAACGGTCACTGGTCACCGCATCGACGAGACCATCCCGAAAAATATCCCTGCGGGAGAAATACTCAAAGACGTTGAAAAATGCAGGGCAGAAGTCCTTGCAGATTGAACAGCCGGCACAGGTCTCCAGCATCGCATGCACTGGAATACCCGCAGAATCTTGTCCGTTGTCACCAGCGCTGCCATGGGCCACTTTATTGTCAATTGTGGTACCCTGGCTCATCTTCATACAGGCGATGCCCTCACCCAGCTACGATCAAGGCTTCTCACCATTGTTATACAGTGGCGGTTCATCTTCGCCGTTGTCCTCGAAATCATCAGCGGCAGGATCAGGGACTGCATCGGCACCTTCGGGTAAAACTTCCTTACGGGGTCTCACTCCCGACGTTAGCCACAGGAATATCTGCGAACCCGCATAGAGATAGCCGATGCTAAACATGACCAGTTCCGGATAGAGGTAAAGGGTCGCCAGCATCACGATGAAAATAGGCAACACGATAAAAGGCTTCTTGTCCCGGAGGTTCACCTCCTTGAAAGTCCGGAACGGGACCTCGCTGACCATCATGAATCCGCAGAAGAATACCAGCCCGACAAACAGCGGGTGACGGATGGTCCCCTCTATCGACTGGATCCCCAGAAGTCGCTCGAAAATCTCGGGGTATTTCTGGTGAAGCAGGATCGGTGTCAGGACGAGACCTGCTGCAGCAGGGGATGCAAGCCCAAGAAAATAGGTGGATTCAGCCTTGTCGGCAGAACCCACATTGAAGCGGGCAAGGCGAATCGCAGCACAAGCCACATAGACGAAAGCAGCCACCCAGCCCCACTGTCCGAATGACCGGAGAACCCAGTGATAGGACAGGAGTGCAGGGGCAACGCCGAAGCTGATCAGGTCTGCCATTGAGTCGTAGTTCATGCCAAAGGCGCTCGTCGTGTTCGTCATACGGGCCACACGGCCGTCCAGCATGTCAAACACCACTGCAATTACGATCGCCCAGCAGGCTTCCGTGAAACGGAGATCCATCGACGACATGATCGAGTAAAACCCCGCAAACATGGCGGTCGTCGTGAAGGCCGATGGCAGCACGTAGATGCCGCGCTTGCGCGCGACCGCTCCAAGTCGCTTGCGCCGTTCACGCAAGGCCTTGAAGGGGCCACCAGATGTCGCGCCGGTCGAGTCAGCCACGGCTTCCTCCGCTTGCGGGTCTATCTGGGCAGTATAGGACTAGTTCTTCGACTTATCGACCAGTTTTTTCTTGGCGATCCAGCTCATCATGGAACGGAGCTTCCCACCCACCTGCTCAATGGGATGCTCCTCACCCTTGCGAAGCAGCGCCTTGAAGCTTGGCTGCCCCGCCTGACACTCCAAGATCCATTCGCGGGCAAACCGGCCTTCCTGTATTTCCTGAAGGATCTTCTTCATCTCCTTCTTGGTTTCGTCCGTCACGATTCGAGGCCCGCGAGTGACGTCGCCATACTTGGCCGTATTCGAGATCGAATAGCGCATATTGGCGATTCCACCCTCGTAGATCAGATCGACGATCAACTTCACTTCGTGCAGGCACTCGAAATAGGCCATTTCGGGTGAATAACCAGCCTCGACAAGCGTCTCGCACCCGGCCTGACTGAGGTGCGACACGCCGCCACAAAGCACCGCCTCCTCTCCGAACAGATCCGTCTTACACTCTTCACGGAAATGCGTCTCGAG
>CAZSFB010000499.1:0-2136 GCA_964606035.1 uncultured bacterium
CTTCTACCTGAAGAAAATGGCTCAGCCAGATCTCATCCATGAACTGAAGGTTCTGCAGTACCGCGTTAGTGGACGAGAGTGTGCCATCCACCCGGTCCATCATGCGTACTGACTGGTCGAGCAGTTTGCCTGGATCGCGCTATTTGACCTCCGACATTATGGCCTCTGCATCGCTCATCAGCGGGGTGAGTGCTGCGGTCAGGGCCTTTGAGTCCCGGATCAGGGGGCCCAGATCGGTCACCAGGGCATTGGAGTTCCTGAGCAGCGGAGGAAGTTCATGCAATACGGGCCGGGCTTCCTTGAGGGCAGGTGTGGCCTCTGTCATGAGCGTGTCGAGCCGGTCCAGCATCGAGTTCAGGCGGGTGATGGTTGGCCCTGCCTGTTCCAGTAATGGTGGCAGCTTTTCATTCAGCATCACCACCATGCGCGAGGTATGGATAATCATTTTCCCGATATCTCCATAAGACTCGGGGTCGATATCACCCAGAAATGGTGCCGCAGCCGTGGCAAATTTTGCTCCAGCCGACTGGGCGCTGGTGTCAATAATGGTGTGGGCGCTGATAGCGGCCTGAAACCATTTCCCGTCGCTCAGCATGTCGGTCCGGGCCAAAGTGAGGCTAACGATAACGGCTGTGGATGCAATGAATCCAAGGACGATGGGCCGTGATTCTCTCTGCGAAACCATGTGCGGGATTCCGATGACCGTGAGCAGGGCAAGACAGAAGGCTGATACGATAAACGCAGCCCCGGTCAGATTCGGGTCATTCCAGGCTGCCAGTGCTGGATCGGTCATGGAAACCTTCCCACCTCAGTCGTTTCTTTCGAAGACACTATTGATACCGTACGGACAGGGTATTTGGAAATCGGCCGTTGGCGTGACTCGGCCAGCGGGCTAGCATCGCCGCATCCAGGGATTGGCCGGAAGGTGTATTTGCATGGTTCTCAGCACGGGGCTTTTGTATGCCATCGGCGCCGGCGTACTGATGTATGTCGGACTGCGCATCGCCGTGGCGAGCCTGATAAAGATGGTCCGTCTGATCAGGGGTGGACCTGAAGCCGTTCTGCATGTCGCCGAGCCAATACACTGGCTGGTTATCGGCCTCGCTGTTCATCTGAGTATCCAGTGGATACTGGGGGAGATGATCGGTCGGTCCCAGGCAATCGGGTTTCTCAACCGGGCGTCCAAGGATCTCCTTTTTATTGCATTCGCCTGGCTGGTGCTGCGGATCATCGCGCTGTTTTTCTTCGAATATTATCTGCACCACCTGAAACGCATAGCGATTCCGGAAAGTGTTCAGCAGTTGGCGAGGGGGATCCTCTTCGTCGCTGCCGGTTTCCTTGTGCTCCGGTTCTACTACGGACTGGATGTGCAAAAACCGCTCATCGGTGTGATTGCTTTCACTGTATTTGCGGTGATCGCATTCAATGACTGGCTGCGGAGTGCGTTTGCCGGCATCGCCCTGATGATGGAGGACACATATCAGGAAGGTGAGCTTGTGCAGGTGGCCGGATATACCGGCCATGTGGTCAAGGCGACCTGGCGGACCACAGTAATTCGCCTACTGTCCAACGACTATGTGACCATCCCCAATGTCCGGATCCTCCAGGAGCCGATTACCAACTATGAGCGCCCCGCACCGATCCATCAGGTCAGTGTGGAGATACCTGTCACCGAACGGGTCCGCCCAAACCGGATCCGGCCCCTTCTGGAAGAGTGCGCGCTGGTCACTCCGGGGGTTCTCGCGGAACCCCCGCCGGTCATCATTCAGATGACAGCAAATCCTGAATCCAATGTATTCGCCGTCGAGTTCTGGGTTTCGGACTACGCCCAGCGGAACCGTATCCAGAGCCGCCTCAGGACGACCGCTGCCTACCGGCTTGCCCGTGAGGGATTGCACCCGCCCTTCGCCGATACCGAGCATCTGGATGAGGCCGGCCTCCTCAAGACGCTCCGGGATGTTCCGCTTTTTCAGGTGCTCAGGCGGGATTCGATCGAGATACTTGCCCGGTTGGCGAGGACCGTTTTCTATGGCGAGGGTGAGCGGTTGTTCCGGCAGGGAGAACCGGGTGACTCGTTCTTCGTCATTCTGTCCGGGTCTGTGGATATCAGCATTGATGACGGTACGGGCAGAGGCC
>CAZSFB010000500.1:0-2126 GCA_964606035.1 uncultured bacterium
GCCCTTCTCCGAGACCGACAGCGGCAGGCGAACGTCCGACGGAATACTGACCGTGGGGTCGGCCGAGAAGCTCTGGATCAGGAAGATCACGAGCACGACCATGAAGTCTACAAGCGGCGTCAGCGGAAGGTCCGACACTCCCATCTTTTTGCCGCCATGACCACCGCGCTTTAGAAATCCACGCCCTGAGCCGCCACCGGCTTCGGGCATTGGGGCTGCACCGGCACCCATACTGCGCTACCTCCTGACTGAAATCCGGAAAACGGCCCCTTACTGGGCCGGTTGCTGCTCGCTGGCGTCGTTCCAGGGCGCCAGCGAAATGGCATCGAAGCCATTTTTCACCGAAACGTCCATCACATGAACCAGATTCTCGTAACCGATGGTCGGATCACTGGCGATGATGATTTCGCGCTCATTGGGGAAGTTGCTGCGGATCGTACCGAGTGACTCACCCAGTTTGTCAAGATCATATTTGCCATCCTCCTTCTTCGGGATCTCCGGCAGCGAACCGCCGGAAGCCACGATACCGAAGGAGGTTTTCTTCACAACCACCGTAAGCGAGAACGGCGGCGGCGCGTCGGAAGCTCCACCGCCTCCGCCGCCAGAGGTCGGCAGGTTGATCTCGATCTGGTTGATCTGGACCCACACCGCCGTCATGATGAGGAAGCAGATGCAGACCGACAGAAGGTCGATGAACGGCACCAGGTTGATTGGTGCGTCCAGCGACCTTACGCCTTTGGAATGCTTGCCCATGGGTTATGTTCCTGCCAGCCGGGAAACCCGCCCGGATCAGGCGGCTTCCTTCTCGGAAATCCGCTCGAGGAAATCGGAAACCGTCGCTGCCACCGTCTCGATGTCACCTGTCACAGCGATCGTCTTGGACGATACGATCGAGAACGCCACGAGACACGGGATCGCGATGCCGATTCCGAAGCCCGTGCAGTTCATGGCTTCCGAGATCGAGAGAGCGAGAATTTCGGCTTTCTTGGATGCCTCGGCACCACCAACGGCACCGAACGCACCGATCAGACCGATAATCGTTCCGAGCAGGCCGAGCAGCGTCGAGACGTTGCCGAGCATGGCGAGGTAGCCGGTACGTTTCTCAAGAACCGGAAGGTTCGAGATAGCGGCCAGGTCCATGGCTTCCTTGAACTTCGGATCGCCCGACTTGAACTGGACCAATCCAGCCCGGAGGATGTTCGACAGCGGGTTGTCACGCTCCTGGAGCCAGGCGATGGCGCCGTCCACGTTGCGCTCGGAGAGGAACTTCTTGATAGTTCCCAGATACTCTTCCTTGCTGAACTTCGCCTTGATCCAGATGACGTAGAAGCGCTCGCAGAAGATCGCGAAAGCAATGACGCCGGCAGTGGCGATGCCGTGCATCATCCATCCGCCTTCCTTGTAGTGCTCACCAGCGATCGCCAGTATTTCCTTCATGGTGCCGTGACTCCCTCGGGATTGTTTTGGCTCCAGGCCGTTGACCGGTCCGGGGCGCGGGTCGTCCCGGAGCTCCGGTGTCCGTTCGCGCCTTCGCCCGTCCTGTTCATCCAGGGCCTCCCGGTCTTCACATTAGAACCGGGAAACCGCTGCAATCTCGTCAGGTTCGCTGGGGCGCGTTTGACGGCTTGGAGTCCGGTCTTTATAAATAACACCCCTAGCTTCCGTCAAACGGCAGAGATGGGGAAATTCCCGGAATTACGGTATTTCAGGGCTGCGTACCGCTCCGAAAGGCATATTTTCATGACAATTTCATTCCAGAACCGAGCCACCAAGACCCCCCGGCGCTTCCTGATCCCCTTATTGGCCGCCCTCGTTTTCATCGGATGGACAGGTGCCAGCGCACAGAACGGGAACTCTCCCGCCGTGACCCATCCCCAAAAGGCCGCTGCCCAGAAAAAGAAGGACAAGGGGAAAAAGGACCAGCCCCGCAAGAAACAGGATCCTGCAGCGGCGAAGATAAATACCACTGGTATGCCGGCGCCGGGCACTCCAGAGGCCGAGGAATACAACCGGGTCAAGTTCCAGATCATGAACATGTTCGGCCGCGACGCCACCGTGCCGCCCCGGGAAACCTGGAAAGACTATCCGCCGGTCACCGGAAAAATTCTCGTGGAAACGGCCCGCGA
>CAZSFB010000501.1:0-2125 GCA_964606035.1 uncultured bacterium
GAGCCGATTTCCTCAGATCTCGGGTGCTTTTTACAGGACGCAGACAGATTTTCCTGAGAGAGCAATCATCCGGGCACAGGAAAGACCGGCAAGACCACTGCCAACGACGGCTGTATGCACAATTGTCTCTGCAGTCACTAGATGTACCTCAGCAGAAATTACAGATGAAAGGAGGACCGTTCGCCGACATCGTTCCTTATAGTGCCTGCATCTTCTTCACAAGATCGTCCAGCTCACGAGTATCTGCTGCGCGATCATCGGATACCGGATACAAGACATGTTCCTCCTTCATGTTGTGTGGTCCCAGCGCTCCCTGGAGATTACGGATACTCCGGATAATTTCATCGGGGCTCTTGTTGGCGATTGCCGTGCGGATGTCGGCTAGGCACCGGCGTATGTCAATATGCTCATTTTTCATGACGGTGACTGGCTCATGCCCGGCGGGACCGGTCTTTTGCTCGAAGTAGGGAAATAGTACCCTTTCTTCCCTTTCGATGTGAAAGTTGAGACCGCACGCAAACTCTTCAAAACGTGTTACGGCGTCACTGATCCGGCCTGCCCTGACGAGTTCTTCGATTCCCGACATGATTCCATCCAGGCGCCGATGGTCGGTCTGAAGATAGTCACTCACGGTTCTCATGGGAGAACCTGTGCGCCGCACTATTTCTATCCGGTACCGTGATGGACCCGCCTCAAGGATATTCCACTCATACCCACCCGGGTATTCGAACTGAAACTGGTACAAGAGCGGTTTCGGGTTATGGTCATTCACGAGGATGAACGCTTCGCCTGGTTTTAGAGATTCAAATGTCGAGAATATGCGAGGATGGCGTTCTGGCGGCGGAATGCCACATACATTCAGTTCGGACATTGCGGTGGGCATGGTGGTGTCCTTTGTCTCTGCACGGAAACCGATTGGGTACGGCTCGGATTCTCTGACTTTCAAAATGAGGAAAGTCACAAAGAACCCATATGAGAACTGTCACACAGAGATAACGTGTGTGGACTGGAATAATAGCCTGGGAAGTTTTTTCTTCTTCGGTTTTCGGAGAAATGATCTGATGGCTGTCATATTCTCCTGCCGGTGATGATGATGAGTATCAGGATAGTAGGGCCTCAGCCTGATCCGGTGAAGCATAAAAAATTGAACTGAGTCTCAGTAAACTCGTTTCCTGCCACTCAGCATGAGAGTCCATACCCTGATTAATCTCGTTAAGATCAGTCGCGGGCACAGTACGGCTGACAGCGCGGACGGCCGCAAAAGCACCATAACTGGCCAGTTGCTCTGGGATAGAAGAGCGGAGGGCGCGCATGCCGGATACGACAAAATGGCTGACACGACGGGCATTGCTTCTTGGCGGTACGGGCGCGGGCATCGCCTTTGGCAGTGCAGCTGTTGCTTCACGCGACATGGACGACTCCCTTCGAACACTGGGTATCCCGGAAAACGCCGTCTCGCTGCCGCGCAATGGCAGATCGGTGGTCATTGTCGGTGGCGGACTGTCTGGCCTTATTACCGGGTGCGAGCTGATTGATAGGGGATTTGACGTAACTATTCTCGAAAAGAATGCCACTCTGGGCGGACGACTGCGGTCATGGATAGACAGGGACTTCGGCCTCCCTTCCCAACGGCAGGGATGGGAAGGGCACCCGATCGAGCATGGCACCCACATCATATTCAATTTTTACCGGAACTTTCGTGACGTGCTTGCCCGCCGCGGCCTCTCCGTACGGGACCGGCCAATAAATTATCCAATGCCAGCGATATCGTTTGCCTATCCTGACGGAACGATTGACGACCGTGCACCATCGAAGCTCCCGGCGCCGTTTCACATGTTCCCATTGTTGCACGACCTCCGCTACGTTCCGGAGGAAGCGAACCGGCAGCTTTTACGGGCGAAGGCAACTGCGCTGTTTGGATTCAATCCGAATGACCGCAATGACGTCGCTTATCTAGATTCGGTGACTATCTCCGAATGGGCGCGGAGTGTAGGGATACCGGACGAGGTTGTTCATGCGACCATGGATCCGCTCATGGATATGGGAAATTTTCTCCCGGCAGACAGGAGCTCGGCACTTTACCTGTTCCGCATGATTGCATCCATGCTGGGGCACTGGAGGGACT
>CAZSFB010000502.1:0-2119 GCA_964606035.1 uncultured bacterium
GGACGCTGCTACGTGCTCACCTTCGAAGGTGAATGCCGTGCCGACCACCACGCCCAGGAACACATCCACGAGTCTCCGTCGTCCATGACTTCGGCGCTCGGCATTCTTGCGTTTCTGTCGGTCACGGCCGGTTTCCTGGGAGTCCCCGCTCTCTGGAACTGGATTCCGAATGGAATCGAAAACTGGCTTGCCCCGCTGCTGGCGGCTGATCCCCGGGTGCCTGGAATCGAGGAAAGCCTCGGCCACTTCTTCCCGGTCTACGAACATCATGCCCACACGCTGCTCTCGGAGCTTTCCTTTACCCTGCTCGCCTCCGGCATGGGGCTTGTGGGGCTGTTTGCCGCCTTCGACCTGTTCCTGAAGGCACCAAAACCGTCCGAAGCGCCCAACCCGTTCGCCGGTATCCTCAGAACACTTTCCAACAAATACTATGTTGACGAACTCTATGACCGGACCATTATCCGCCCGCTGAAGAACGCTTCGGAGTTCGCCCTCTGGAAGTTCACCGATGTTCGTATCATTGACGGCATCGTGAACAGTGCCGGGGCCACGGCCCGGGGGCTCTCCCGGCTGTTCGCCCGCGCCCAGAATGGTCTGGTACCGCAATATGCGGCCGTCATGCTGGCGGGAGCGCTCGTCCTCATCATCTACCTTGCGGGGAGGCTGTAAGCGGTTATGGGCCTTCTAACGCTTTTGCTCGTTCTTCCGGTCGTCGGCGCCGCCGTCACCGTCATCCTCGGAAAAGTGATCGAGGACAACGGCCCTGCCCGGCTCGCCGGCTTCGGTTTCGCCGTGATCGAGTTCCTGATGTCGCTGCTGCTCTGGTACCGGTTCGATCCGGCCGCCACGGGTCTACAGTTCGTCGAGTCCTACCACTGGATCGAGCCCTGGGGGATCAAATACCTGGTCGGTGTTGACGGCCTGTCCCTGCTGCTCGTCATTCTCTCGACCTTCCTGATTCCACTGATCCTCATGGCTGCCTGGAGCGGCGTCCACAACCGGGCTCCCGGCTACTACGCCTCCATGCTGCTGCTGGAAACCGGAATGCTCG
This sequence comes from uncultured bacterium, assembly GCA_964606035.1. Classification (GTDB taxonomy): domain Bacteria; phylum JAGRBM01; class JAGRBM01; order JAGRBM01; family JAHCIT01; genus CAZMGV01. The sequence goes on from CAZSFB010000502.1 coordinate 1,052, forward strand.
GCGCGTTCTTCGCGCAGGACCTGTTCCTGTTCTACGTCTTCTGGGAAGTGATGCTCGTCCCCATGTTCCTGCTCATCGGGATCTGGGGCGGCGAGCGCCGCGTCTATGCCGCCGTGAAGTTCTTCCTCTACACGATGGCGGGCTCGGTCCTCATGCTCGTGGCCATCCTTGCCACGGTCTACTACCACCACGCGGCCACCGGGAAGGTCACCTTTGAGCTGGCCGCACTGCTCAACGGCCAGTTAACGCTCTCGACTCAACGGTGGCTGTTTGCCGCCTATGCGCTGGCCTTCGCCATCAAGGTTCCTGTGTTCCCGCTGCACACGTGGCTGCCCGATGCCCACGTGGAAGCCCCCACGGGCGGTTCCGTGATCCTTGCCGGTGTGCTGCTGAAGCTCGGCACCTACGGGTTCCTGCGCTATGCCATGCCGCTCTACCCGGCCGCCGCGCTGGAAGCCGCCCCGGTATTCATGGGACTCGCGGTAGCCGGAATCGTCTACGGCGCACTTGTGGCCCTGGTGCAGCCGGACATCAAGAAACTCGTCGCCTATTCGTCAGTCTCGCACCTTGGATTCGTGGTGCTGGGCCTCTTTGCCTTCACAAAAGCCTCCACCGAGGGCGCCATCTACCAGATGCTCAACCACGGCATCTCGACCGGTATGCTGTTCTTCCTCGTGGGAGTCATCTATGAGCGCCGCCACACGCGCATGATCCGTGACTACGGCGGACTGGCGAAGGTCGTACCGGTGTATGCCTTCCTGCTGATCGTCGCCACGCTGGCGTCGGTGGGTCTGCCCGGGACCAACGGGTTTGTCGGCGAGTTCTCCATCCTCTACGGATCGTTCATCTCGAAGATTTCCAATGCCAAGGCACTGACCGCCGTCGCCGCCACGGGTGTGATCCTCGGCGCAGTCTACATGCTCTGGATGGTCCAGCGGGTGCTTTACGGACCCGTCACGAGCCCTGAGAACCAGAAACTGAAGGACGTGAACGGCCGGGAGATCGCCTACCTGGCCCCGCTGGCGGTTCTCGTCCTGGTGATGGGCGTATTCCCCAACTTCTTCATGA
>CAZSFB010000503.1:0-2114 GCA_964606035.1 uncultured bacterium
TCATTCAGCCACGATGAAGGATTTGGCTTGCTTATTGCCGAAGCCGCCGCCACGGGAACCCGGGTGATTGCGCGCGAGTTTCCAGGTTCAAAGCGCCGCTTCGGGAACAGTATTGATTGGTTCAAAACCCCCGAAGACATCAAGGGCCTGCTTCGCCGTTCCCATATTCATGGGCATGAACACCGAGATGATTGGACTACTGGAATGACCTGGGAGCGGACCGCCGGAATCCTTGCTGATGCACTTGAAAAACGGCTTTAGCCCTTGCAGTCGCCATCTGTGTTGGCCAGCTTCGCTCCAGCACAACTGGCCAGAGGCAATGCCGTCTTTCATCAATGAGTAATCCTGTCACCAAATTCGCACTTTTTGAACTTGCGATACTGATACCACTAGCCGCCGGATTTTTCTGGCGAAAGCGCGAAGCTGTCAATACAGAAACTCCTCGCAGAATATTCTGGCTCTCCCTGATCTGCTTCGAAACCCCCATCTACATGTTTCTGGGCTGGGGGCTTTCACTTCGCTCCGATCTTTTATTTCTCCCACTCATCGGGTTTCTTTCCGCCCTCGGCGGTCTTGCCACACTGATATGGTTTGGCCGACGCTTCGGATATGACCGGGCGTCGTTGGGAACGCTTGCCGCGAGTGGCGCCCTGTCAAACCAGGGCTATTTTCTTGGCGGATACCTGTGCCTCCTCCTCATTGGCGAGGAAGGACTCGCCCTTTCAGTCGTCTATATTTTCTACTGGAATTTCCTCGTTTACGGCCTGCTTTTCCCGATCTCACGGTGGGCCAGTGGAGAATCCGAGCGGCTCGACATTCACCCTGTCACCCCTCTCCGGCAGCTTTTTACCGACCTGCGGGCACTTCCTCTGCCCGGTTTTCTCTTAGGCCTGATACTCAATCAGTTTGATGTCGTCCGGCCAGACTGGATATCGGCATACCTGAAATATGCCCCTCCGGTTTCCAGCATCCTGATTCTATTCGGTGTCGGGATTACTATCGATTCTTCCCAATTGCGTTTGCATTCAAGACTGGTCCCAGCTGTCGCCCTTACGAAATTTGCCGTCATGCCCGCAATTGCATTGGGGGCGGCATGGATGGTGGGACTGGACCATCACGCATTCGCCGTCGTCGCGATCGAATCTACTTGCCCAACAGCCATATTTTCCGTTGTCATCTCAACACTTTTCGCAATGAACACCCGTCTGGCTTCCACCCTGTTCGTCTGGTCAACCGGTATTTTCATGATGGTCATCTGCCCGCTGCTAATGTATCTGTTCAGTGGGCCATTCAAGCCTTGAAGCAGCCGGGCTCTCGGCATAAGAAAAGAGTCCCAAGGAGATCCCGCTGGTGCTTGATGAACTTTTATATTCGATTGTCCGCAGACCGTATGTCTTCGTTTTTCTAATTGTGTACCTGCTCATCGCCGTCTCCCATATCGGATTGAACCGGACACTGGTATGGACAGTCACAGGCTGGATCGTTGCTTTCGTCTGCGAGGCCAGCTCGATCAGAAACGGTTTCCCTTTTGGGCTTTATCACTACCGGGAAGAAGCCATGAAGGGGGAATTGCTTATTGCAGGAGTTCCCTTCTGGGACAGTCTGTCCTTCACATTTCTGTCCTATTTCTCATGGACAACTTCCATGCTCTTCTGGGGGCCCGTATACCGGCGCAAAGATTTCCAGCGGATGGAAACCAATGACCTCCGCCGCTCTCCAGCGGTTATTCTCACGGCAGCCTGGCTGATGACCATGCTTGATGTTGTTATTGATCCCCTTACGCACCAGGGCGACAAGTGGTTCCTCGGCAATATCTATTACTACCCTAATGGTGGCCAGCACTTTGATGTGCCGATAACGAACTACATGGGCTGGTTCTTTGTCGCTACGTCCATCATGTTCGCCTACTCCCTGATCGAGCGCTATCTCATGACTCCGGCTCAGGGGAACGAAACCGGAATCCGGTGGGTGCCTTTCGGCGGCCTTCTCGGCCCCCTGGTTTTCACTGGGGTGATCGTCTTTAACCTGATAGTTACCTATCTGATTGGCGATCTGACTCTCTTTTGGGCCGGGGTTTTTATATGGGGAACCCCTTTCATACTCTTTCTTATCAA
>CAZSFB010000504.1:0-2111 GCA_964606035.1 uncultured bacterium
GCATACCGGGGCACAGATGGGGTGGTCCGTATGTTTCGTCTGCACGATCATGTCATGCGGCTGGCCCGGAGCGCAGACAGGCTCTGCATGCCTCCACCCGACAGGCACCTCGCTGCTGAGGGCATACGCACTCTGGTCCGGACCGATTCCGGATGGGTTCCGGACGAACCCGGATCGGCCCTTTATCTGCGGCCGGCCATCGTGGCGACGGAACCATTCCTTGGGGTCCGGCCGGCGATGAACTATCTTTTCTTGGTCATCGCCTCGCCGGTGGATTCCTACTATGGGGGCGGAATGCGTCCGGTACGGATCTGGATCGAGACAGAAGATGTACGGGCTTGTGCGGGTGGTCTGGGCGAGGCGAAAACGGGCGCAAATTATGCTGCATCCCTGAGAGCTGCTGAAAAGGCGAAGGAGCGGGGATTCGACCAGGTGCTGTGGCTCGACAGTCGCGAGCGGAAATACCTCGAGGAAGTCGGTACCATGAACCTTTTCCTGGATCTGGGAAGAGAAGTGATCACGCCGCCACTTCAGGGATCCATTCTGGGGGGAGTCACCCGCGACTCGGTCCTGCAACTGCTGAAGGCGGATGGCATTCCTGTAACCGAGCGGCCGGTTTCACTGGATGAACTGGCAGGGGCTCATTCATCGGGACGCCTGAAGGAAGTCTGGGGGACTGGAACCGGGGCGGTGATTTCTCCGGTCGGCGAGTTTTCCTGTGAGGGAAAGCAGATGAAGATTGGTTCCGGGAACATAGGTCCTCTTGCCACGAGGCTTTATCACCAATTGACGGCTATCCATCATGGAGAAATGCCCGACCGGTTCGGCTGGATGAGTGAGGTGTGAAATGGCATCGCTTCTGGATCACTACCGCGAGATGGCATGGTATAACCGGGAGATGAACCGCCGGATCTACCGGATCTGTTCGGATCTGACGGACGAAGAACGCAAAAGGGATCTCGGTGCATTCTTCCGGAGCATACACGGGACCCTGAACCACCTGCTGCTTGCCGATCGGGCCTGGCTTGCAAGATTCACAGGCGATGCAGTGCGGTTCAAATCCAGAAGGCCTGATGGCGCACCCATTGAGGTAAAGTCGCTCGGGCAGATTCTCTACGATGACTGGGAGGAACTGAAAAGCCAGCGCCAGCAGACGGATGAGGACTGGACCGGCTTTGTGGCTGCTCTGGACCCGGAATGGCTGGACCGGACCCTGACCTATCGCAACGGATCAGGTGAAGAGTTCACGCATCCCCTGTGGTGGGCGCTCTCCCATGTGTTTAACCACCAGCCCCATCATCGCGGACAGGTGACCACAATCATGAAGCAGCTGGGCAGGGATCCCGGAGTTACCGATCTGGTGGCATTACTGCGGACCCGCTGACACGGTTCCGCTTCGAACCCCAAAAGAAAACCGCCGCCCGTTGAGGCGGCGGTTTCCATACAAGTGCTGGAGCAATCAGGTCTTGATGCGCACAGCCTTGCCCGTGATGGTCACGCATTCACGGTTGTAGACGAGGTAGTCCGTCTTGTCCGACTTGGAACGGGTCGGGAGGATCAGGTCCGCGCCCTTGAACGCCTCAATGGCGTTGTACTTCGCGGCCGAAGTCGCGCTTGCACCACCGCCGAACAGTCCCTGGAGCAGGTCGACAAAGCTCTTGCCACCCTGTCCGACGCTCACGGTCTCCAGCGTACCGACCTTGTTCTCGCCTTCCAGCGTGATCAGGCCAAAAAGAATGGCCTTGCACGCCTGGCCCTGGGTGTCGCCCACGAGTTCATAGTCGGCACCCTTCTTCCAGTTGTCGAACTTGAACGCTTCCACCCCTACCGAAGGGTTGGAATTCGCATATGAGGCGCATCCCGCGCTCATCGCCACCGCCGCAATAAGTCCTGCAAATTTCCGCATGTTAACTGTCTCTCCTTCCCGGTCTCCTAGAGCCGGTTTGTTGTTTGTGATGGGGGGACTATATCGGTTCGCCTCTCCAAACGTCAACGAAATATTTTCCCCGTTTTTCCGGCGGGAATGCGGTCTATTGCAGGATTTATGCGGATTAATTGTACATCGTTCTGGTAGCTGTTCCCGGTATTTTCTGCCGCCTTGATTTGATGGC
>CAZSFB010000505.1:0-2111 GCA_964606035.1 uncultured bacterium
TAAGCTGCTTAGGGTAGCGGCGGCCGTTGGCGTAGTACCAGCCGCAGACAGCCGTCGTGATCGTGAACCCCGGGGGTACCGGAAGTCCCAGGCTCGTCATCTCGGCGAGCCCGGCTCCCTTGCCGCCCAGCAAATCCTTCATGTCGCCGCGGCCGTCCGATTTCCCGTTGCCGAAGAAGTAGACGAGCTTCTGGGAATCCCCCGCAGGGGCTTTTGCCGGAACCTTGCGGGCGGCGGACTTGGAGGCGGCCTTGCGGGCGGGTTTCTTCGTCATGACAGTTTACCGTCCAGATAGTTGATGAGCTGGTCAGCGGAGACGCGCTCCTGCTTCATGCTGTCGCGGTCACGGACCGTGACAGAGTTGTCCTTCACGCTGTCGGCGTCCACGGTCACGCAGAAGGGTGTGCCGATCTCGTCCTGCCGCCGGTACCGCTTGCCGATGGAGCCCGACAGGTCGTAGTCGGCATTCCACCGCTTTTTCAGCGCCCGGTAGAGCTTGTCGCCCATCTCCGGCATGCCGTCCTTCTTCGTCAGCGGGAACACAGCCGCCTTCACGGGCGCGAGCCGCGGGTGGAACCGCATCACGATGCGGGTCTCCATCTCCCCCTTCTCGTCCGGTGCCGAGTCCTCGTCATAGGCGTCCACGAGGAACGCCAGCGTCCCCCGGTCGGCGCCCGCCGACGGCTCGATCACGTACGGGATGTACCGCTCGCGGGTCTGCGGATCAGAGTATTCCAGCGACTTGCCCGAGAACTGCTGGTGCTGCTTCAGGTCGAAGTCGGTCCGGTTGGCGATCCCCTCCAGTTCCGACCAGCCGAAGGGAAAGAGGTATTCCACGTCCGAGCAGCCGCGCGCGTAGTGGGCCAGCTCGTCCGCCTCGTGGGCGCGGAGCCGGAGGTTCTCCTTGCGGATTCCCAGGTTCACGTACCAGCTGAACCGGGCCTCTTTCCAGTAGTTGTACCACTCGTCGTCGGTGCCCGGCTTGCAGAAGAACTCGATCTCCATCTGCTCGAACTCGCGCACCCGGAAGGTGAACTGTTTCGGCGTGATCTCGTTCCGGAAGCTCTTGCCCACCTGCGCGATCCCGAACGGGATCTTCTGGCGCGAGGTCTCCAGCACGTTTTTGAAGTTGACAAAAATCCCCTGCGCCGTCTCGGGCCTCAAATATACCTGCGCCGCGGAATCCTCCATCGGGCCCACGAAGGTCTTGAACATCAGGTTGAACTTGCGCGCCTCGGTCAGCTCGCAGGCGTCGTGCTGGCCCGCCATTTTGGAAGGCTTCTGCGGGCACGGGGTATCGGACAGGTGATCCGCCCGGAAGCGGCCCTTGCAGGTCTTGCAGTCGACCATCGGGTCCGAGAACCCCGACACATGGCCCGAGGCCTCCCACACCCTGGGGTGCATGAGGATCGAGCAGTCCACGCCCGCCATGTCGTCGCGCTCGGTCACCACCGTGCGCCACCACTCCCGCTTGACGTTGTTTTTCAGCTCCACGCCCACCGGGCCGTAGTCCCAGCAGCCGTTCAGGCCGCCGTAGATCTCCGAGGACTGGAATATGAAACCCCGCCGCTTGGCCAGCGAGACGATCTTCTCCATGGTTGCTTTGGACGACAAGTTGGCACCACCGGTGGACAGATTGGCGCCCCCGCCCTTGTTCAGCGGGGACAGGGGCGCGCCGCTCAAAAAGCGGCCCTGTATCTGCCCCGAAGGGGCAGCCAAATCAAGGGGTTGGGAGGGGAGGGGGGAGAGGCTGTTACGGTTGAAGGGATTTTATTTCATCTATGAACTGCTCGACGGTCATGAGCTGGCTCCGGATGGACACGAGATACATGCTGTGAAGCGCTTTTGGGACAACCAGCCTGATATTGCTCGACGTAAGCTTGCGGAACTCTGTTTGTGACATGCCCTCTTGTAGTGTGAGCAAGTGAATGGGTTTCACACCTTCGATATCAAGGGGAACCTGCTTCCAACGTTCTTTACAGGTGGTTTTGGCAGACAGTATACGCAACCGACTTCTCGGAAAAGATGGATTTTCAAAATGATCCTTGGACGGGAAAATGAAATCCGGTTGCTGGTGATCGCCGAGCTTCACATTCCAGTCGAAATCCCTG
>CAZSFB010000506.1:0-2107 GCA_964606035.1 uncultured bacterium
GTCCACCATCATGCGGCAGGTGGCAATTATCGTGATCCTAGCCCAGTCAGGATCATTTGTTCCGGTGGCAAAGGCCCGGATCGGGCTGGTGGACCGCGTGTTTACGCGGGGAGGGGCTTCCGACGCGCTTGCGCGGGGATTGTCCACCTTCATGATGGAGATGACCGAGACGGCAGCGATCCTGCGCCGGGTGACGCCCCGGAGTCTTGTCCTTCTGGACGAGATCGGCAGGGGGACCTCCACCTTTGATGGGCTGTCCATTGCCTGGGCAGTGGCAGAATACCTGCACGACCTGCCTGCTTCACTGGATGGACAGGGTAGTGGCGGCGTCCGGACCATTTTTGCCACGCACTACCACGAACTCACCAAAATCACGGAGACCCACGGCCGGTGCGTGAACTACACGGTGGCCTGCCGCGAATGGGAGGACGAGATTGTATTCCTCCATACGCTTGAGCGGGGTTCCGCCCCACGGAGCTACGGCATCCAGGTGGCGCAACTTGCGGGGCTGCCGAAGGAGTTGCTGGCGAGAGCGAAAAAGATACTCGGAGATCTTGAAACCGGGTCCGGCGGGCAGTCGGCCCTGCATGTTCCGGCGGTTTCGGCGAAAGGGGCGAAGAGGCCAGCTGGCACTCCGCCACCCCAGCTGAATCTTCTTGCCGACCCGCGGGAGCAGGTCATGCGGGAGCTGGAACGGGAACTGGAGAAACTCGATCCGGACAGCACCCGCCCGATAGACGCCCTGAACCTGCTTGTGCGCTGGAAGGAAAAGCTGAAAGGCTGAGCCCGCTACTTCACGCTTCGGGCGATTTTTATCAGCTCCGGGTAGGGATAGTTCCCGACCAGCGTGAGCTGGGTATTCCCCTGGGTCCACATCACGGAGGCAAAGCCGCCACTGAAGGTGAGGTAACCGTCCCGGTCACCGATCCGGATCCTCTTGCCAAGCATCTCTGCCGGGGTTTCTCCGGCGGCCCGGTTCTGGGTCAGCGACAGGTAGCTGGCGTCCTTTCCCATGATAAGCGAGATCATCGGGAGGCAATGCCTGGACCGGATAATCTTTTTCCGCACCACCCCCGGCGGGAGATATTCCGGGAGCCGGACGTCGAAATTCATGGACGCTTTCGCCTCATCGATGGTGATGCCCTCATCACGGTGATCCCACTCGAAGACCACGGCATTCCGGGGGAACTCAAAGGTGAAATCACCGGGATCAACAGCCACATCGAATCCGGCCTTCTCGAACTCCATGCGGTACCAGGGATCGCCTTTCGGCGTGGTGATCTCGACTTTCAGCGGCAGGGAGTAGCGGTTGTACACCGCCGAGGTATAGGGGTAGAGGTAATCGAGTTTCTCCATTGGGACCGCCTTCCACGGGGTCGCCTCGTAACCGGCGATTTTCAGGGGTTCCCGCATCTGCCATGCGTAGTTTTTCATGTTGTAGCGGGTAAGGGCTTCCACATGGTCGCGGATCTGCGGGACAGGCGGGTTTTCGAGGCCCCGGACCCGGATGCCGAACAGCTCATTTGGATACCAGAAGACCATTGTCTCTCCATCGTAGATAAAGAGATCGCCTGCACGGGTCTGGGGCTCAAGGGTTTCCGCGCGGACTTTCCACGGCTTCTGGTAGACAACCTTCCGGACGACCTTGGCCTTCGGATCGGTCTGGACGAGACCCGTCTCGGTGATCTGCGCACGGTAGCTTTCCAGCGCCAGCAGGTTGTTCACCACCTGGTCCGAGATGGCCTGCGCGAACAGGTCGGTGCAGGCGGTCAGGCACAGCACGATGGCTAGTGGCAGGAGCCGCCGGGCGAAGCGGTGATTGATGCGGGATGCTCCCATGTGATTTCTCTCCTGCCCGGAAGCCGTCAGTGGCCCCCGGCCTGTTCAGTCTGTGCGGGTCCAAGGGTCCGCCGGAACCAGTGGACCCATTCATCGAATGCGGCGTGAAAGGGTTTATTGACGGGACGGTCTGTTCCGATTCCGAATCGGACGGGTTCGGCCGACTCTCTGGCGAAGCTGCCGAACAGCCGGTCCCAGATGATCATCACTCCGCCGAAGTTCCGGTTCAGATAGGGGCTATTCTCGCCGTGGTGAAGTTTGTGATGCC
>CAZSFB010000507.1:0-2105 GCA_964606035.1 uncultured bacterium
CGCGGGCCTCGCCCAGGAATCATCTGTCGCCGAGTTCAAGGCAAACGAGGATGTATTCCGGGAAGGCGACCCCGGCGACGCGCTCTATCTCGTGGTAAAGGGGCACGTGCGGGTTCACGCAGGGGGCAGTGCCCTCGCCACACTCGGAGAAGGCGAATGCTTCGGTGAAATGGCGATTCTGGACAACGCTCCGCGGTCCGCTACGGTGACGGCCACCGAATCTCTTGTCACGCTCAAGATCACCCGCGAGGATTTTTTCGAGATTCTCTCCGACCGGCCGGAAATCGCCCGGAGCGTTTTCGCGGTCCTTACGGCCCGCCTCAGGAAGGCGGACGCGGAGATCCGCCGTCTGAGTGCCGCCTGACCCCTTCAGCCAAGCGGCTCGACCCTTTTCCGGACATCTCCGCAGGCCACCGTTTCAAGAAATTCATCCGCGAGCTCGCGGCACCTGGCGATTGTTGCCTCCCAGAGCCGGATCCGTTCATCGTCTTTCCCCCTGAACATGTAAAAGTCGTTCCGGTCGGGAATTTTCCCCATCGGCAGTGACCGCGTGAACTCCTCCGACGGGCAGATAACCACCACATCCGTCAGGTTCTCGCGGCTCGCCCGACGCCACGGCACGAACTTGTCCAGCCAGCCCGGAATGACCTTCGGGATGAAATGGGGGAACAGCACGATCCCCTCCGGGTCCACGCCGTAGGGAAGATCCAGATGGTAGTCCACGAGGCCGCCGTCCCGGTACCGGCCGGGGATGGCTCCCTTCGGCGCAGCGACGCTTTCCATCACGAACGGGATTGAACCCGACGCGAGCAGCGCCTCCCGGAGGTTCCCTGCCGACAGCGGCACACGGACTCCGGAAGCGTACGCACCGCGAAGATACCCGCTGGAGCCCGGATGGTGAAAAACAACCCGCTCCAGGAATCCGCCAAGAAGCCCCCGGCTGACCGTGTTGGCCAGTACGGCCGCGCCGAACCCGGCAGCAAGGAAAACCCTCGTGTCACTGGCGATCAGGTGGCGGGACCGGGCCGTCACCACGTGGAGATGCCGGACAGGGTTCAAGAGAATCTCGCCAGCGGCAGAGTCCGTGACGAAACTCTGAATGATCTTTTCCGCCGTCGCTGTCACAACGGCAGGCGAAGGGTCCAGATCATACCGCTGGTTCACGTAGGCGTGTTCCAGCCGGTCAACGGCGGCCACTGGATCCGCCTGCGCCGCCGCCGCAAAGCGCCAGGCGCCGGCCGACGCCCCCACGAGATTCACCGGCCCCGGCACATCTTTCAACCATGTCCCCCAGAGCGCCCGGTCCAGATGGCTCAGGACAAGCCACTTGGGGCCGCCAGCGGCTCCCGGGATGGTCCGCACAGCACCGGGACGCAAACCCCCGTCCCGGATCTTCTCCAGGGCCCGGTATCCGGCGAGGAACCTGAGACGTTTCACGCGGCAACTCCCCCTGCCCGGATAGCCGCCCCGTGTCCGGTTCACAACCATGCCGCCATATCGTCACTTTTCATACCCCGCAGGTTCGCCTAGCGTACGAACCAGCAGGCCCGGAATCACCGCGCCAGGGAGTCTCGCCATGAACATCCGCACCCTTAGTGTATTGCTCGCCCTTATTCTGTTCCCCGCCACCTCTCATGCCCAGAAGTCCGGCTGGCCAAAGACGCAGGCTGAATATTCCGCCACCCGGGTGATGGAAACGGAAGAGATTTCCATGGGTGGGAAAACCTGGATGGCGAAGGACAAACAGCGCGATGAGATGGACATGGGCGGAATGAAGAGCGTCACGATCATCCGCCGGGACAAGAAGGTCATGTGGAACCTGATGCCCAGTGAGCGGATGTACATGGAACACTCCCTGGATGCTCCGGAGTCGAGGAAGGAGGACCCCGAAAACCACAAGATCGAGTGGACCGAGATCGGCGAGGAGACTCTGAACGGACTCAAGACCACCAAGAGCAAGGTGATCATGACCCGCGCCGACGGGAAGAAGATGGGCGGATTCATGTGGGTGTCGAAGGAGGGGATCGTCGTCCGTATCGACGCCCTTACGAAGAGCGATGACGGAAAGACCCTCCGGTTCCGGCAGGAACTCACCGATATCCGGA
>CAZSFB010000508.1:0-2092 GCA_964606035.1 uncultured bacterium
GTGGTCATTTCGGAGCGGAGTGCATTGAGATATTCGGCGGCCGCCTGATCGGCAGGATCAATCTCGAGAATCCGGGAATAGATCTCCTCCAGCCGGGCCGGATCGGCGTTCTCGCCCAGCCGGCGTGCGAGTTCTTTCAGGGCGACCTTTTCGTGGTTGCCATTGCCGAGCTGGCGGAGCAGCGCAGCGAGATCCTCGATGGCCTCGATATCTTCCCGGTTGAGTTTGATGTAGCGCTGGAGCGGCTGGAATGCGGGCTGGTAACGCCCAAGTTTCATCAGAAGCCTGTAATAGGTCTTCAGATGCTCCGGATGGCCGGGATCGTAATGGCAGATCCGCTCCCGGAGCCGGAGAAGATCATCCCAGTTCTGCGCCTGCTCAAGCGTCGGCAACAGTGCTGCCAATTGATTGACAGCATCTTCCTTGTGGCCTTCCCGGGCATAGAGCTCGGCCAGCTTGATCTGGGAGGCGATGTTGTCCGGGTCAATCTCAATGAGCTTCTTGATCGCCTCCAGCGCCTCAAGGACCTTGCCATCCTTCTCATGCTGGGCGATGACGACCTTGATGTAGTTGATGGCGTCGTTGTTCAGCCCAAGCTTGATACTGACTTCGGCAAGCTGCTCATAGGCCGGGACGAAATCCGGCTTGATCTGGAGCATCTGCTTATAGACAGCGAGAGCCTTCTGATAGAACCCTTCTCGGGTATAGGATTCGGCGACAAAATTGTAGCTCTGGAGTGCTTTACCGATATCCCCCTTGCGGGCATAAAGCTCGGCGATTTTCTGGCGGACACGGGTATCCTTGGGTTCAATCTTGGCGAGCTGCTCGTAGCACTCGATCGCCTTGTCCCATTTCTGGCCCTGAATGAACTTCTGGGCCTGCTGGATGATCTTGGTCTTGTCGACTGCCAAGTTCCCGGTTCCTTAAAATGGCAACAAGGATCAAGCGGACATTACCGGGCGACTGGCAAAACCCAAACTGGTCGTGCCGTTAGCCCCCGAAAATCATCCACTTTTCCCGCGCCCTTGATCTTATAAAAATAGCATCCACCACCGCACGAAACCAGAAGAATCACAAGAGAAATTGCGGAGTTAGCGATGAACATATCCAGAAAAATGCTCTATTGTTTGCCGCAGCGCGTTGTGAAGGGGATTCGTCGCGCTCATGGTGTGTACAACTATCGGATAATATTTATGATTTGTATCACAGCGATTTGGGGAGTCAGGGTAGTTGTCCCTCACAGCCAAGAACGTTAATTTTACGACCGGGCGGTATCATTTGAAACGGAACATATCTGACTACGGTTTTTATTCGCATCACCGACGGGCGCTGATGGACCATCTCCCGGATGGCCTGATTGTAGTGCGTGCGGATTCGGAAACGATTAGGAACAATGATGTAGCCTATCTGTTCCGGCAGTCTTCCGATTTTCTCTACCTGACGGGGATCGAAGCCCCTGACTTCGCCTTGCTGATGGACCCGAAGCGCAAGGAAGTCACTCTTTTTGTGCCGGATGTGGATGAAAAGCAGCTGGTCTGGCGCGGGTACATCCCGAAGCCGGGTGAGGCAGCCAGGTTTTTTGGCATCCGGCACGGGGCGCTCCTCTCGACGTTCAAGGATCATGTCAGGAAGGCCCGTCGGGGGTATCACCGGATATATGGAAATCCTGCCGCCCTGAAGATGCTGGATATGGCCTCGCTCAAGGGGCTGCAGAAACGTTCAGGTGAACTGCGGGAAGCATTGGACGAGCTGCGGGCGGTCAAGTCGGACGGAGAGATCTCGCTGCTCCAGCACGCCAATAACGTGAGTGCAAAAGGCCATGTAGCCGCCATGAAGGCGGCGAGGCATGGCATGCATGAATACGAAGTGCAGGCCGTTCTCGAAAAGGAGTTCCGGGCCGGGGGACTTCATCATGAAGGTTATCCGTCGATTGTGGCGAGCGGCGTTAACAGCGGGGTGCTTCATTACCAGACAAACAACCGCCGTATGAAAGAGGGCGAACTGCTGCTGATCGATGCGGGCGGCGAATACCGGGGCTATACGGCAGACATTACCCGGACCTTCCCGGTGGGGAAGAAGTTCTCGTCCCGCC
>CAZSFB010000509.1:0-2089 GCA_964606035.1 uncultured bacterium
TAAGGTCGAGGGCCTGCTCGGTCGTGCCGGCCGCGACAACTGCCAGCGGCGGACGAAGCGTTTTCATATGAGCAATGTGCTGGTCACGGAAAAATGCATTGGCTTCAAGGCCGATGATTCCTCCGCCAAAGGGCCGCCCCTTGGCTATGGACAGAGTTTCCTTGAGTAGCTGCTCACAGACGTTACCCGGCATATTCCCCAGTGCGAGGTTTGCCACGATACCGTTGTCCATTATTTTTCCGGCAAAGGCGGCAACATCGCTGGTCTGGGCCATCGGGCCCTGAAAAATCGGGAACTTTGATCCTACTGACTGTGCAAAAGGGGTATTTTCGCGCCACGGAAAGCTCTGCAGGGCTTTTGCCGGCGATGCTTTCATCGTCTCCCGGATGACGGTGGCAATGCCGCCGGGCGACTTCCAGAGGTCGGCATAGGTTTTCGCCCAGCCGACTTCCTGACCAACTGGAAATACTTTTTCCGAAGCGGCCGTAAATGAGGCGACCGAAATATTCTGGAGTTCCCGATAAAGGAGCTCGGCCCGTTCTGCGCGGGTCTTTTGCGCCTCAGCACTTGAGTCTCCGATCGTTGCGACCAGCATGGCTTCTTCGGCCTGACGGAGCGTCCGCATCGCCTTGGCACCCATTTTTCCGGCTACCCGGATCACATGCCGGTCAGTCAGTCGCAGCGATACGGCATCTGTTCCCTGAAGTGACAGAAGGGCAGATTTTGCCCCGGGGGCAAGTGGCATCGATCCCCAGGTCTGGACATCCAGAACCACTCCGCTAGCACCGCCGACGATAGAAGCGGCAGCGGTATCCGGACCGATTCCTCCCCGAACCAGGACCGGGAGGCTTCCCTGGTAGCGCTGGAGGAGGATGAAGGATGATTCCTCACCCACGACGCCGCCCGCTTCAAAACCCTTGAGGATGAGGCCGTATGGTTTTGCCTGTGCGGCCTTCTCGGCCGTGGCGGCTGAGGTCACTTCGACCCAGACAGGATATTTGCGGAACGGATCGATAAAGGCGGACAGGTTCACGCCTTCATCAAGCTCCCAGTCAACCGGAATGATCACAGCATCGATCTTGAGCCTGGATATTTCCAGCGCAGAGAGATCTGGGGCGATGATTACCCCCATGGAGAGGTCGGCAGGAATGGCGTTTAGCAGGGCTGTCCGTGAGGAGGCTTCCAGATAGGAAAGATCGGCGACCGGCAGGGCCCCGGTGACAGCCAGATCACGGGCCTCTTTTTCCGGGAACTGCGCAGGGGGAAAAATCGAGAAACAAAGGGAACTGGCTGCGTCATTCACGCGGCATCTCCATTCTGGAAAGGTGAACCGGTAATTTGCCGGTCAGGCCGGCGATGTTCACCGAAAATAGGGGAGGGCGAGTTATTCCGTTATGTAAACGGAAGAGCCTCCACGCCGCTCCGAGGGCGCCAATAGCAATCGAAGTACCAAAACGGCACGTGAAACGAAATTAAGTCTGCTGAGGTGGAAATCAGGACGTTTATTGCAGAAACAAGGTGAAACTTGCACTGGAAATCTGGAGGCGCCGTTCGGCTAGCACAAACGGGAATGACACTACGCACCAGCCAAGGAGCAGGGTGCGTAGTCACCTTTACAGGGGAATCTGAAGGTATTTCAGGGCTTAACGAGTCTGAAAAGCGCTACGTTCGGCGGAAACCTGTCGTATCCAATTACCTTGAACCCGGCCTCTTCGAAATGGTCGGAGAGAATATGCGGGGGGTAGTACACAGCGATATTCGCAAGTGAGCTGCCACGGCCGCGCAAACCATAGGTAATGGCTGCGCAGTAAAACCTGCCACCAGGCTTGAGGATCCGGCAGATCTCCCGGAATGCTCTCACCTGCTCAAGATAGAAGTGGCAGGAGATGGTGTTCAGGGCGACATCAAAAGTGTCCGTCTGGAAAGGCATCTCGTAAACGGACCCCTGAACAAACTCCGGAAAGGGACTTTTGCCCGGCTTCGGTAACTTTCGAGCCTCCCTGAGCATGTCGGCCGAGAAATCAAGGCCGTTCAGGTTCAAGCCGCGTTAGTCCTGGGACAAGCTTTTCAGGAAGATGAGGATTACGCA
>CAZSFB010000510.1:0-2077 GCA_964606035.1 uncultured bacterium
GGTAGATGACCATTACCGGTTCGAACCCCTCCGCACGGAGCGTTTTCAGCCGCTTTTCATAGTGCAGCTTCTTGAACTCCGGGTCCTTTGAAAGTTCCAGCGCCCGCCGGTTGTCGTCAAGGTATCCCTGGGCGATGCCATCAATGCGCCGCACACGGGCAAGCTGCGCCTCCCGGTACCGGGTGTAGAACTCTTTTGAATACTCACTCCACTGGGGCGGCTCGCGGAAACCGTTCCGCGGATCGTACATGTCGATTTCGGGATCGGTAAGCAGCGGGGTGCGCTCATCAACCACCGAGGCGTCAATGCACTCGTTCATGATCTTGCCCTCACCCTTGTGGGCAGAGCAGAGCATGAGGCCGTCGGCAGGGACCATTTTGGCCGCCTTGAGCATGACCGGGAATCCAGCCGGGTCCGTCTGGATCCGCTTCGCGGGGTCGAGCCGGGCCTGCGCCTGGAAGAAGGCAAAAAGACTGCCGCCGCCGGAGTTTCCGAACAGCAGCACCTTCTCGCACCCTTTCACCTCTTTCAGGTATTTCACACAGGCATTCGCGTCGAGGATAATCTCCTCGTGGATCGTATTCGTGTCGTTGTTCGGATTCCGGGTGTTCGCGCCGAGCACCGCGAACCCAGCCTTCGTAAAACGCGGGACAATGTAGTGGTGGGTGAAATCCGCTCGGGGGTGCATCACGACAACCCCGATTTTTGGCTTCGGCTGGTGTTTGCCTGTCCAGTAGAGGCCGCGCAACTCCCGGAAGTCGTCAGCCTTGAGCGTCACCGGCTCGCAGACAGCATGCTCCGGCCAGATCCGGAAATTGAACGGCATTCCGAGCCAGTAGGTCTTCGATACCAGTATCGCCATGGTTTGCTCCCCAGAGTGTGCGAATCCCGGCCCAGATGCCGGGACGGCGAGGTTTGGCGAAAACCGACTGGCGAGTCAACCCGCTGTGATGACGCACGTGACCGGAAGCAGGCTCAGAAAATCAGCCGGCCACCCACAAGAAACGAAAACGAGTTGAGCCGGGTATCGCCATTGATCGCTGTAACAGCGGCAGATTTCAAAGTTGTGTCATTGACCTTGTAGGCCACTTCTCCGGTCAGGACGAACGTATCCGCCAGCACGAAATCGCAACCTGCCCCGAACCGGTAGGCCTCCTTGTTTTTCATGTTGGTGGCACCCAGTCCGGAGTTGCTCTTGTCGAGGTAGTTGAAGTTGACGCCGATCGCGAGATTCGCAAACGGCACCAGCGGCGAACCCGGCATGTCGAGCCTGGCTTCAGCGAACGGGAGCACCGAGAAGGTATAGGCGTCGCCGATATGGACAGACGCCGCCTCGTCCTTGAGGCCATGACGCTCACCGTCCAGCATTACACCGATCAGCAGCGGTTTCGCGATCCTGTAGCCTCCATGCAGGTTAACATGCCCGCCGCTGTCAGCATCCTTGCCACTTCCCACCTTGGAAAGCACCCACGAGGGTCCGCCACGAACCCCAACGACAAAATCGCCGTCTGCACGGACCGCACTTGGGGAAGAAAAGACAAGCACAAGGGCCAGCACTAACGACGCAAGACAAACAGTTTTCCGGATCATCGAACTCATAGGGTTTCCTCTGGCAGCATCTGCATCAGGATAGGTACACAGATTCCTTTCCTTTTGTAATATGCATCAACGAAAAAATAACGTGACCCAGACCACCTTCCTGGTCCCCTTGAAACGATTTCCGGGAGGACCCAGACTCAGGGCGACGCGATGCGCCAAGCGGGAACCAACTGATGGAACTTGCAAAAAAACTGGACCCCTCGATGGACCTCTTCAGCGAGATCGGCCGCCTGAAGAAGGAGATGAACGCGGTCATCCTCGCCCATTACTACCAGGAGGACGACATCCAGGACATCGCCGACTTCATTGGCGATTCGCTTCAGCTCGCCCAGGCGGCAAAGCAGACCCAGGCGGATGTGATCGTCTTCTGCGGCGTCCACTTCATGGCCGAGACCGCCAAGATCCTGAATCCGAACCGGCTCGTCATCATCCCCGATATGGACGCTGGCTGCAGCCTTGCTGACGGCTGCCCCGGCCC
>CAZSFB010000511.1:0-2076 GCA_964606035.1 uncultured bacterium
AAGGATGTATCCGAAGTCGCACGCCTGAAGCGCAGTCAGTACGACATCTATTCATCGTGGTATGGCATTCCCGTCCGGGAAATGTTCCTGCTCCCGGATTTCCGGCCTGACCCGGAATGGATTGCGCGACGGCTCCGGCCACGGATCACCCGTGCCGAAGCACAGAAGATCCTCGACCGGCTGATGGAGCTGGGACTGATTCGCAAGGCCGAGGACGGCACATTGGTGCTTGATTCGGTCAAGCTCTCGGCGGATTCCGCCGTGCAGCTGCTGGCGGCCCGGAACTACCACCGGGAGATGCTCAAGCAGGCGGAGCTCGCCCTCGACCGGCTTGACCGGAAGGATCGCAATGTCACCTCGCTCACCGTTACCCTGACGAGGGAGCAGTACGAATATGTCTGCCGGGAGATAGAGGAGTTCGGCAAGAACCTGATGAATCGTATTGAGGATACGCCCCACGGGAAGGAATCCCGCGAGGTGTTTGTGATGGGAATCCAGCTTTTCCCGGTGACGGGAGAGGTGTGATGCATATGCGAAGATTTTCTCCGGTGGTTGTTTCGTTGATTTTCCTGGCTGCAGTCGCCTGCGGACAGGAGGGCACATGGACTGGCAATGGTCTCACGCCGACGTCTTTCGATCTTCTTGACGGCAAAGGTGTTTATGTGGACGTCAGCGCTCTCGCAGTATCGGAGGAGACAGCAGCGTCTCTTCCGGTGATGCGTGATGCCCAGAACAGCCCCTTTGTGATTGAGACCGCGATCGCCCATATCGACCGGTTCGAACTGAAGCTGCCTGAAGGAGAAACCTGCGGGGCATATTCTTCCCTGCTCAGGTGGCCTGTGTTGAGCTGCCTGAATGGTATTATCCGTATCAATGGCCCGTTTCGTGCGAACCTGCTGACGGGCGAAGTCGTGCCTTCGCTTTTGAATGTTCCGCTTCCGCTGACAAATTTCACATGGGTACGGGCGCAGTTGCATCCGGCTAATCCCGCCGATGGCCTGGTAGCAGAGAGCTCGGGGCTCGCTCACCGGTCGGTCTGGGTCGCCGGCACTTATGGCGATCCTCTCGATGGGGTGTCCTTCGAACTACCCGTTGAACGGTCGCTGACCGTGCAGGTTGCCGGACCCATTTCGCAGTTGGTGAATGGCCTTCTGCAGGTGTGGCTTGATTCTGGAAGCTGGCTCAGTGGGCTGAGCATTTCCAGTTGCGTGGCAACTGATGATCTTGAGATTTCAGGAGACCTGCTTATCCTCGAAAACGGCACGGGGGCATGTGCAGACCTTGAGGACGAAATTGCCGGTGCGATTGAGGGTTCGGGGAGCGTTAACACTGATTGAAAAATCAGCAGATTAACCAAACGCCAAGTCCAAACGCGTGTCTGCCAGTGTTTGCGCTCCCCGAGCCCTCAAATCCGCCGGATATCAGGCGGATTTGCCGTTTATGGACTGGAATTGAGGATGCACCGAAGGGAAATATCACTGCTGCTCCTGGCCGCTCTGATCACGGTCCAGGCAGCTGCCTGCGGGTCTGACAACCAGATTCTTCTTGAACAGGTTGAACTCGCTCCCCGGACCATGGGAAGTCCGGCCCTTGTAACCCCCTCCAGCTGTGAAGCGCTTGAGGAAAAACTCCGTTTCAGTCTCAAGCAGGAGATGCGGATCAGTTTGCTGATGGCAGAGCGGAGCCTCCGTTACCAAGGCGGTGTCATGCCCGTATTCGGAGGCGGACCGGAGGCCGACATGGCGGAGCCCGGTGGCGGGGGTGAACGTGTTTACTCCCGGACCAACAGCCAGGAAGCGGCTTCCGACGAGGCGGATATCGTCAAGACGAATGGCAACGAGCTGTTTGTCCTCTCCGACTCAGGGGTAAATATTTTTGATATACCGGAGGCGGGCTCCCTTGTTGCCAGAGCATTCGTACCCATTGAGGGGTATCCGGTGGGAATGCTGCTTTCAGGGGGGAGGTTGCTGGTGATCTCCTGGGTCGGACCGTGGGATCTGGCATCGGACAATCCGCTGAATCACACAGGGACCAGTGCCATGCCCGGCGGAGATCCGGGTGACGGTATTGCCATGC
>CAZSFB010000512.1:0-2043 GCA_964606035.1 uncultured bacterium
GGACACGGACCCCCTGGCGACACTTTTGACAAGAACCCCGGAAATGCCTGGATTGCGTTTGCGGACGGCGGCAGGAATGTCTTCGAACCGTAGGCCGGTCCGGTCGGCGAAAATATTGGCCGCCTCGGCAGCCGGGAGCACTACGGTTTTCAGCGCGACCTTGAGATGCTCACGATCCCGGCGGACGGTAATTTGGACGGATTCGTTGGCAGTGAGTGCCCGGACCGCTGCCGTGAAATCGTTGAGGTTCCGGACTTGACGGCTTCCAATGCCCGTCACGATGTCCTTCGGCCTCAGGCCGGACCGGTCCGCAGGTGAACCCCGGCTTACACCTACGATCAGCACCCCGCGACCCTCGAAACCCAGGGCTTCGGCAAGATCCGGGGTAAGTTCCTGCGGCTGGAGCCCGATCCAGGGTTCGATCACCTGCCCAAAGGCGATCAGGTCGTCGAAAACCCGGCGGGCATCGTCAATGGGAATCGCAAAGCCGATCCCCTGCCCCTCGCCGTAGATCGCCGTATTAACACCGATCACCTCGCCAAGGATGTTGAGGAGCGGCCCGCCGGAATTGCCCGGATTGATGGGGGCGTCAGTCTGCAGGAAGTTGTAGAAGGATTTTTCTTTCGCTTGGATGGTGCGGCCCACGGCGGAAATTACCCCGGTGGATAGCGTGTGAGAAAGACCAAATGGGTTACCGATGGCAATGACCGTTTCGCCGATCATCAGGTCATCGCTCCGGCCCAGAGGAAGCACCGGGAGCGGTACCGGGGCATCCACCTTCAGCACCGCGAGGTCACGGTCTGAATCGGCCCCAACCAATTCCGCGGCAAACTCCCGGTCGTCCACGAGCTTCACGACAATCTGGGACGCCTTTTCGATCACATGTGCGTTGGTAAGAACGTGCCCCTTTGAATCAATGACGAAACCTGTACCGAGGCTCTGGAACTCACGCCGGAAACTAAACCCGCCCATCTCGGGAAACAGACCGCTGAACGGGCTCGAAAAAAACGGGTTCTGCTCAATCCGCTCGCCGCGGACCCGGATATTTACCACTGCGGGGGAGGTTTGCCGGAACACCTGCACCACGGGTGTCTCGCGAAGCCGCTGAGTATCGATCGGTCCCATGCGCGGCTGCTGGGCTGCGGCCGAGGCAAGACAAACAAAAAGCGCCGCAAAAACCGCGGCGCCTGTGCGGGAGCGATTTTTCACGGCTGGCGTGAAACCTCCCCAGTAAACTCAGCGGTCCGGGTTCTCTTCCCGCTTGAGCTCTACCATACCTGCAGCAATCTCGCGGAGCGCGAGTACCACTTCTTTGTTTCCGTCCTCGTTCACAACGGACGGTTCGCTCCCCCGAAGGAGATCCTTCGTCCGGCGTGCCGCCAGACGGACCAGCTCAAAGCGGTTGGGGACCTTCTCGATGCAATCTTCAACGGTTACACGCGCCATACGGGCAAGCCTCCGGAAACATTGGGAATTTGGCCACCCGGCAAACCGGGCAGGACCCATAACTTATGGATTTCACAGGGGAAGTCAAGGGGATGGATCGACACATGGAGCTAAACCTAAGGACGAGATCAGGGTGCTCTCCACATCGCAACCTTCATTAATTCTAGTTTATACGAACACAAGGAAACACAGGAAAACTCACCAACGAATCGCCGCACGACGAGGTGTACCGAAACGCCACCCGACACGACTGGACACGTTTCGACACGTTACTTTCCGGGATTATGTCAAATTACAGGGTCGGGACACACTCAAACACAGGAAACACACAATACTTATACCTGCCCTTTAAGTCGGGGTTACGGGCCGGTTCTTTCAGGGAGGTCAGGGCTGCAGCGAGTCTGCAAGCCGCCGGATGGCAATTTCTGTCTTGGCGTCCCGGATCCGGCCGGTGCGGGTCCACCGGAGGGCAGTTTCAATCGACAGCCAGTGAAGCGGCGAGTGAAGTTCCAGCGGGTGGGCGTTATCGAGCTGGGCGCCCAGCTGCGGAAGGCCCGTGACCTCGCAGGTATAGATGTGGACTTCCTCGGACAGGCC
>CAZSFB010000513.1:0-2017 GCA_964606035.1 uncultured bacterium
GTGGGCGTCGAGGACACCCAGGACCTGATCGATGACCTTGAGCAGGCCCTGAAGGTGATCCCCGGCTGAACTGCCGGTGCAGGGCTCCCGGAGACGGCAATGAACCGTATTTCATGCATTTTTCGTTTGCGATTGGTGCCGGGGTTCTCTATTTTTTAATGATTCGACACTGATGAAAGCTGGTCGTTAGCAACGTGGGTTTTCTGGACAAGGTTTACGGTCTTTTCAGCGACGATATTGCCATTGATCTCGGTACGGCGAACACGCTCGTATTTGTGAAGGGCAAGGGCGTGATCGTCAACGAGCCTTCCGTCGTTGCCGTGCAGCGCAACGCCCAGGGACGCTACGACGTGCTCGCGGTGGGCCGTGAGGCCAAGAACATGCTCGGCCGGACTCCCGGAAACATCCAGGCCATCCGGCCCATGAAGGAAGGCGTTATCGCCGACTTCCAGGTGGCCGAGAAGATGCTCGACTACTTCATCAAGAAAGCGCACAACCAGCGTACGACACTCGTGGCTCCGCGAATCGTGATCTGTATTCCGAGCGGCGTGACACAGGTGGAAAAGCGCGCTGTCCGCGAGTCGGCCATTCATGCAGGCGCCCGGCAGGTGTTCCTGATGGAGGAGCCCATGGCCGCCGCCATCGGTGCCGGACTTCCGGTGACAGAGCCCTCCGGCAACATGATTGTGGATATTGGCGGCGGCACCACGGAAGTCGCGGTGATTTCGCTTGGAGGCATCGTCTACAGCCGGTCCGTGCGTGTGGCGGGTGACAAGATTGACGAGGCCATCCTCCAATACGTAAAGCGTAAGTATAACCTGCTTATCGGTGAGGCCACCGCCGAGATGATCAAGATCAAGATAGGCAATGCCTATCGCACCGAGTCACCCCGCGACATGGATGTTCGCGGCCGGGACCTGCTGGCAGGCATTCCCAAGACGCTGACCATCAACTCCGACGAAGCCCGTGAGGCCATGTCGGAGCCGATTCATGCCATTGTGGAGGCGGTGAAGATCGCCCTTGAGCGTACGCCGCCGGAACTGGCTGCGGACGTGGTGGACAAGGGCATTGTGCTTGCGGGCGGCGGCGCGCTCATTCAGGGGCTCGACCAGCTTCTGGTGGAGGAGACCGGGCTCCCGGTCATTATCGCTGACGATCCGCTTTCCTGCGTGGCCCGTGGCGCCGGCATGTCACTCGACAGTCTGGACCTGCTCCGGCAGGTCGCTGTACAGGACTGAGCAAGTCCGGCGAGGACGTTTGTCCGTCCGGCCTTTCTGCAATCCGTTCTCTGCCAGGTCAGTACAGGTAGTTTACACCGAAGAAGAACGGCGCCCGGTAGCTCGGGTTCCGGTTCGGCACACCTGCGCCGAAAATTGCCTGGAAAGTGCCGGAGATTTCGAGCGACACGCGGTCGCTCACCAGTGCGGCGACACCGGCAGTGCCTCCGGTCACGAAGCCCGTCTCCTGCGTCAGGCTGTCGATGCCGGAAAAGGCGGCTCCGGCCTCGGCCCGGCCGAACAGCAGGAACGCCTCCACCGGGTGGTGGAGCTCGATGAACCCCGACGCTGTGGCGATGTCGAGGGAAACGGGCCCCGGCATGTCGCGCTGCTTGTTGCGCGAATAGATGAGCCGTCCGCCGAAGGCGAGATGATTGATCCGCGGCTGCCAGGCGTAACTTCCCATCAGGGCAAAATCGGGCTCGAACGCATCGTTTCGCCCGGCATATTCGTCGTCAACAGGAATGTTCATCCCGAGCGCTAGCGTATACCGGCTTTTCCCGTTCATCGGAACGTCCTTCCACATGAGGCCTTCGGGCTTGTCGGGAAGGAACGGCTTGGCGACCGTGGAAGTGACGGTTGAGATCGTATCCCGGAACAGCTCGTCGATGAATGCGCTGCCTTTCCGAAGAACGCTTTCCCTGGCGGAGCTCGTTTCCTCTCCGAGCTGCTTCTGCGCCAGTTCGAAAGCCCGGAGGATCTTCGGGGACTGTTCCTTCGGGTCCACCTTGAGGCCGGAG
>CAZSFB010000514.1:0-2011 GCA_964606035.1 uncultured bacterium
GGAAGCCGCCCCGGACTCCGTTCCGGCAGTGGCAACCCGGTCCCGGCGGCCCCAGATCGCGGGCGGCAGCGGGAAGTCCACGTCCCAGGAAGCGGAACCCGGAAGGGATTTGCCGCTGGTGCGCGATCTTTTTTCGTCCCGCTGAACACAGGTGTGGAGCGCACGGATTACGAACGGATACATCCGGGAAGGGAAGGATGAGCGGGCGTTCTGCTGAGGCCCGCCTTTCAGATGGCTGAACCGGCAATCGAACCGCTCGATTCGGGCACTTCCGGCTCGTCCTACCGGATCGTGAAGAAACTCGCCTCCGGCGGGATGGGAGAAATCTATCTCGCACATCTGAAGCGCGAGGCCGGATTCGAGAAGGAACTGGTCATCAAGAAGCTCCTGCCGATCTACGCGCAGAACCAGAGTTTCGTCCGCATGTTCCTGAACGAGGCGCGTCTCGCCTCCCGGCTGAACCATTCCAACATCATCCAGATCTACGACCTTGGAAAGATGGAGGACTCCTACTTCATCGCGATGGAGTACCTTGAAGGGGAGAACCTGAGCG
Source organism: uncultured bacterium (assembly GCA_964606035.1). Taxonomy (GTDB): domain Bacteria; phylum JAGRBM01; class JAGRBM01; order JAGRBM01; family JAHCIT01; genus CAZMGV01. Next base: position 554 of record CAZSFB010000514.1, read on the forward strand.
ACATCCTGGACGAGGTGAAGAGCCGTGGCACCCTGATTCCGCCGTCCGTGGTGATCGAGATGTTCGTGCAGCTTCTCCGGGGGCTCGACTACGCGCACCGCAAGACGGATACGGACGGTGCTCCGCTCCACATTGTCCACCGGGACATCTCGCCCAAGAACCTCCTCCTCTCGTTCGAGGGGGAGCTGAAGATCATCGACTTCGGTCTCGCGAAGGCGACCCTCTATGACAACAAGACCGATGCAGGAACCCTGAAGGGGTCCTATTCCTACATGTCGCCGGAGCAGATCTCCGGAAAGCCGCTGGATTTCCGCACCGATCTTTTCAGTGCGGCGTGCGTGGGGTTTGAGCTGTTCACGCTGGAAAAGCTTTTCCCGTCCCGACTCGGTCTCAAGCCGATGTTCGAGAAGATCGCCGCAGGCGACATTTCGTGTGTCGTGGACGGTGTGGATCTCTGGGGCCGCGTCCCCGAGGCTGCGCGGGAGCCGCTCCGGCGGGCGCTGGCATTCCGGGCCGGTGACCGGTTCGCTTCCACGGCGGAGATGCTGGATGCTTTCGAGGCGCTGCGGGTGGCGAAAAGCTGCGGCGACGGTCCGGCGCTGAAGGTCTGGATGGAGGAGTTCTTCAGCGAGAAGATCGCCATCCGCAACCACAACCGCGAGGCCGAGCGCACGGCCATCGCGTCCGCCGCCACTGCCGTATCGGGGGCCGAGAACCCGGTGCCGATCGGGGCGCTGGCCCGTTTCTACAATCCGGTGGTGATGGTCCTCGTGTTCGTTCTCGTCACCGGCGGGACGTGGATGGGCAAGCAGTGGTACCGCAGCCGTGTCCAGCAGAAGGCGGCAACGATGCTGGCAATGGCCACGATCGTGACCGATCCGCCGGGTGCCCGGATGAGCGTGGACGGTGTCTGGGCCGACCGGCGCACACCACTGGAGCTGCATGATCTTGAAGTGGGACGCTCCTATACAGTCCGGTTCGAGGCCGATAACCACCGGCCACTGGAGGTCAGTCTCCGGCTGGAGACTGCCGGGCGGCAGCAATTCCAGTATTCCCTCGGCCGGGAGATGGGCCGCATCCTTGCCGCCACGGTTCCGGCGGGGGCCAGGATCATCCTGAATGGCAAGGACACGGGCCTCACGACTTCGGCCGAGAGCGGAGATCTGGAACTGCTCGCTCCGAACAAGCTGGTGCTGGAACTGGACGGCTATCGCCGGGAAGAGATCGACTTTACGCTGGAGTCCGTGCTCATGCGCCGGATGACGGTGGAGATGGTCCGCTCGGAGGCCCGGCTTTCCGTACGGTCGGTTCCGGCCGGCGCGAAGGTGCTCCTGGACAGCAGGGAGGCGGGCGTGACGCCGTGGGTCTGGGAGAAGGCCGACCCGGGGCGGACCTACCGGATTCAGCTGCTCAAGGACGGTTACCGCCCCCACGTGCAGGAGGTTTCCATTCCGGCGG
>CAZSFB010000515.1:0-2008 GCA_964606035.1 uncultured bacterium
AAGTGTGACCCGTGAGCGGTCAGGATGGGTAATCGGTTTTTTTCGAAAATGACGTCTGGAGGTGTCCCATGATCCCCTCACGCGCCGCTGTATTCGCTGCCGCCGCCTTCGTGGCCATTTTCTGCATCACCCCGGCCGCCCGCGCTGACGAGGTGGAGATCCGTACGCCAGACGGAATCACCCTTCGCGGAACGTACCGCAAGCCGGAAGAACCCGGCGGCCATGCCGTACTGCTCCTCCACATGCTTGGCAGAAGCCGCGCCGACTGGCGTCCGCTGGAAGATGCGCTCATCGGGCAGCAGGTCACGACCTTCGCCATCGACTTCCGCGGCCATGGCGATTCGGTGAAAACCGCAGCGGGCGGCGAGATCAGCTACCGGACCTTCGACGACCGCAACTGGGGCGACATCCTGAAGGACATCACGCCGGCGCTCGCCTACCTGGAGGCGCAGGGGTTCAAGCGGCAGGACGTGACCCTCGTGGGTGCCTCCATCGGCGCCAATGCCGCCCTCATCGCCGCCGCCCGCGAACTCCAGATCCGGGGTGCGGTGCTGCTGTCGCCCGGCATGAATTACCGGCAGGTCCGTATTGCCGACGCGCTCGCGGAATGGAACCGTCGCCCCATCCTGGTCCTCGCCACCGAGAAGGATGCCTACGCCGCCGAGCCCGCCCAGAAGATCCGCGACGCGCTCGCGAAGAATCCGAATGCGAAAGTGGAGCTCTATCCCGGCTTCGACACCCACGGCACCGCCATGTTTGAAGGAGTTCCCGGCTCCGTGAAAAAGATCGCCGCCTGGCTCGCCGAGCACTGAACCGGCCCTTTCAGAGAACAGCCTGTCGAAAACGCCGGTCAGGACGGGCCAACTGAATCCCGGTTCGGCGGAAGGGTATTTCTGCTGATTCGCTTCTGGTTTCCGTCACCTGCACCCGCTGAATGACGAATGTTCTGCGCGGTTTTCCCGCATCTGAGGTGTTCTCTGGAAGGGTCCACCATGGCCCATCTTGCATCGCCATGGCCTTTCTTGGCCCATCCTGGCTCACGGCTCTGGACACTGACTTTTTCCGTTCCATACTGGATTCTGGGGGCCGCCTGAACCTGAAACGTCAGGGGCCCCGCCGGAAGGAGCCCCGTCATGGAAAGCGCCGCCACGAGTCGCGAACCCGGTCCCCGCACGGTTCCCCCTGCCAGCAAAAGTCCAGTCAGCCCGCGCGTTCGCGAGATCACCGGTTCCATCAGGAACGGCTGCCGGTATGTCCACATGCTGTCGGCCCAGGGGGAACCCATCCCGCATGAGCTGTGGGTAACGATGTTCGTGCAGTCGGTGGAGCTTCTGGGGGAACGGATCGAGGACGAGAACGCCTCCACGAGGGAACGTACCGACGCCTCCTCAAGACTCGCGCAGGTGTCCTTTGCCGCCATGCGGCTGTCGTCGCAGGAGCAGCGGGAAGCCGCGCGTGAGAAGCTGAAACGGGAGCAGCTGGAGCTGCGGAAACAGGAGCAGCAGTCACGGAAGGAGAGAAGGGAAGCGAGGCGGCTGGAACGCGAGCAGGCCCGGAAGCAGGCGAAAGAAGCGGAGCAGGCAAAGGAGAAACCCGTCGTCGTCCGGCCGGGCCAGGTGAAGATCCCGGACGAGGAACTGGCACGGTTCGACCCGGCAAGGCCGTTCGCGGTTCCGCCCACCGGCTACATGCCCCGGCAGCTGTGGAAGATCTACGACGGGCAGATCCCCGTACCCGAGGTGGAATACGACGTGAGGTGTGTCCCCGACTGGTACCACCATGCCCAGCACCGCGAGCGCGGCATGGACGACCTGCCGGACGAGGTATTCTGGATGGGAAGACGCCCGGCACGGCTGCCACCGAGACAGCTGGAACCGCTCTTTACCCTCGATGAGGTAGATGGCTACGGACAGGGCCTCCGGTGGACGCTGACGGAGAGGGGGAAGCGGGAGTTTCCGCACGTGCCCCCTGAGACCACCGCCAGCATGGACATTGACGTGAGGGACCC
>CAZSFB010000516.1:0-2001 GCA_964606035.1 uncultured bacterium
CCCTGCTGCTGAAGGAGGTGGCCCAATGAGCCGGGGTGCAAGGCTTGCCGGCGTCGGTGCCTGCGGGCTCCTTCTGGGTTTTGGACTGAGCCGGATCGGTTTTGCCGACTGGGCCGAGGTGAACCGAATGTTCACCCTTCAGGATTTCCGTCTCTACCTCACTTTTGCAGGAGGAGTGGCCATTCTAATGGTCTGTTTCCGGTTGCTGCGTGGGCGGTTCCAGTTTGGGACCAGGGCATTCCATCCCGGGATTGTTCCGGGCGCGGCCCTTTTCGGAATCGGCTGGGCTATTACGGGGGCCTGCCCGACGATCGTGCTTGTTCAGCTTGCCGAGGGGCATCTGATCGCCCTGGCGTCGGTTGCGGGGCTGATCTCCGGCATGAGACTTTTCAGGTCCATGCAGGGACGGCTGTTCCGGTGGGACACGGGTTCCTGCGAAACGTGAGATTCAGTTGCCGGAAAGATTGTCTGCACCGGTCGTAACAGCCGGACTGTTGATATCCCAGGAGGTCGCACTGGCAAAGCGGGTGCCAGTGACCTGAAGTTCCACCGGACCGATGATGCCTTCCCTCGGGAACTGGAACTGCCATACCGTCGAGAATCGGTCTTTGTGCGGATAAAGCCAATCTACCCGCGATTTGGGTGAATCAAGTTTCCGTATACGTGACGGAGAAAATCTTTTTCCGGAAGCGTCCAGCAGAAACACCTTTACTGGTGAACTGTCAGCCAATGAGATTGCGTTGTCCTTTGGATCCTCCATGTAGAGCACAATGGTAAAGCCAAGAAAGGCAGCCTCTTCGGCGGCATCGGCAATCGTCTCATGTTGCACCTGTTCGGGTGTCCAGAGTTCATGCAGGGCAAGTGCATCACGCCGGAAAGACCGGATGGCCGGGCTTTCATAGGTCGCCCAGTAGATGGCAGCCGTATCCACCCGGTCGTACTGCACACGGACCCGGCGGGTACCGTTCTGCAGGGAAGTATAATAGGCGTCCCGGGCTGCATCGAGGGACGTGCCGGTGATCTTCGCGGTCTCGACGGCGGCTCCGGCGGGAGTGACAGGAGTTGTCGAGGTTTTCGCACAGCCTCCGGACATGATCGCGAGTGCGGTCAAGCCAGCAATCATGGCGGTGCAAATCTGCTTCACCGGATAAAATCTCCCTTGCAGTAAAGGGCATGGAGTTCCACGCCTTCCTTCGTCAGATTTTCCCGGCCGCCTTCCTCACGGTCCACCAGGACGTAGACATCCGATACCTCGTATCCGGCCTCACGGACATGGCCTATGGCCTTCAGGGAGGATCCCCCAGAGGTCACCACGTCTTCCAGCAGGACCACACGTGACCCGGCGGGAATGTTTTCAGTTCCTTCAATCCACTGTCCGGTGCCATGCCCCTTCGGCTCCTTGCGAACAATGAAGGCTGGAATCGGATGTCCTTTAAGGAACGAGGTCAGGCTCACCGCAGTTGAAATCGGATCGGCACCCAGAGTCGGCCCGCCAGCGGCAACAGCGGTGGGGGTTTCTGCCCGGATCTTCGCGAAGAGTTCCCGGCCGACAAGTGCCGAGCCTTCGGCATCCAGGGTGACCCGCTTGCAGTCGATATAGAAATCACTCTCCTTGCCGGAGGCGAGCTTCACCTTGCGGCGTTCGTAGGAGCGGGTGCGGAGCAGTTCGAGCAGTCGGTCACGGTCGGTCACGTCGGAATCGGTTCCTTTCAGGAGAAAAGACTAACGGCGTTTGCCCCCCGATGAAATATCCTCGAACAGGCGCATCTGGCGGCGGCCGTTGCCGTCAGGGAGCATGGGGTATTTACCGGAAAAACAGGCATCGCAGAAGCCGTCGTCAGCGGACTGGATGGCGAGTTTCATGCCCGGAATCGACAGATATCCCAGGGAGTCGGCGCCTATAAACCTGCAGATGTCCTGGCTGCTCTGGCTGGAGGCGATGAGCTCCTCCCGGGTAGGGGTTGCGACGCCATAGAAACAGGGCCCGGTTGTGGGCGGGGA
>CAZSFB010000517.1:0-1989 GCA_964606035.1 uncultured bacterium
CAGCGAATCATGCTTCAACATGAAAAAGCCTCTTTCCAACCCGCCCGGGTCAGATGCGCCGGTTCGCATTCTTCCAGAATTCGTCGCGAAGCTTTCTTTTGAACAGCTTGCCGCTGGGCTCACGCGGGAGCTCGTCGCGGAATTCAATTCCTCGCGGCAGCTTGTACTTGGCCAGCTTCGCCGCCGCGAACCTCGCAATTTCGTCTTTAAGGGCGTTCTTGTCGGGACAGTTATCGGAAGGCTGAATCACGGCATAGACGCTTTCCCCCATATCGTCGTCCGGGATCCCAAACACGGCCGCGTCCGCGACTTTTGGGTGGGAGAGCAATACGGCTTCAATCTCCGCAGGATAGATATTCGCACCGCCGACGATAATCATGTCTGATTTTCTGTCGCACAGGAAAAGAAAGCCGTCTTCGGTCAGGTAACCGACATCGCCTACAGTGAATAAACCCCTGTAGCGGCTCTTCTGGGTCTTTTCCGGATCTTTGTAGTATTCGAAGGTCCCGATCGGAGACCCCATGAACACGGTGCCTGGCACATTGGGCTGGCATTCATTGCCGTTATCATCGAGGATCTTGATTGTCGATCCCGGCCATGCGCGCCCAACAGTGCCCGGGTGCAGAAGCCATTCTTTGGGCTTTACCGAAGTACCGCCACCCTCCGTTGCACCGTAATATTCGTATATTACCGGGCCCCACCACTCCAACATTCGGCGTTTGATCTCCTGAGGGCAAGGTGCAGCTGCGTGAATTACGGTTTTGAGCGACCCCACGTCGTATCTCGACTTTATATCTTCCGGCAGCGCCAGCATCCGGTGGAACATCGTCGGCACCAGATGGGTGGTCGTAACTCTGTAATTCTCTATCAACTGAAGCGTCTTTTCAGCATCCCACCGGTGCATCAGAACCAGTGTTTGGCCTATATGGAGGCCCATGAGGCTGAACGCACCAGGCGCGGTATGATACAGCGGACCGGCACACAAATGTACGCCGTCCCGGGAACCCATCTGGATATCAAAAAGTCCGGCAAGCAGCGACCCCAGCTGTGCTGCCTGCTCGGGAGCAACCGGCATTAGCGGCCGCCGGACTCCTTTGGGTTTTCCGGTAGTGCCAGATGTGTAGTTCATGTTCTGGCCGGCAATCCGGTTTTCAGGCAACGTTACCGGCTGTCCATCGTGAATATCCTTAAACGGCCGGAACCCCTCAATGGCACCCACGGAATAAAGCTGGACTGCCTGGCGCGAAGTTTGCCGTGCGACGATCCGGGCGGCGCCGGAGTATGCGGCGTCAGCGACGAAGACCTTTGCCTCACTGTCATTGACAATGTACGCCGCTTCCTCGCCGGTAAGGTGATAATTTACCGGTATGTAATAAAGCCCTATTTGCGATCCTGCGAGTGCCAGCGCAATCCACTCGGGCCCGTTCCCGAGCATTAGCGCGATCCCATCGTCCTTCTGAAGTCCGAGCGAACGCAGACCGTGAGACAGCTGGTTGACAAGATCGAGCAGCCTGCCCGCGGAATACTCATCCCCGTCCGGCGCGACCAGTGCCAGCCGATCCGGGGTTTTCTGAGCCCACTGCCAAAATCCTAACGGAAGCCTGTCATTCACGGATCATCCCCCAGCCGCACCCAGCGCCAAGGCCGGGCGTTCCCTCAACTACCGGCACGGGCGGGCACTTTCCTCAGTTTCCTGACGGTATCTTGTTAAATGGTACGTCTTTATCGACGCGAACGTCACCGGGAAGCCCCAGCACACGTTCACCGATAATGTTCCGGAGTACTTCGTCAGTGCCGCCCGCGATACGGATGCCCGGAGCCCACATGAATGCTTCCTGCCACACCGAATTTTTCGACGTGACCGAGACATCGGTCAGACTGCCGGTGGGGCCCTGGATTTCAAGTGCCAATGCCGCCATATCCTGCAACAGCTGCCCGAAGACGAGTTTCCCGCCTGAAGCCTCGGGGCCCGGAATTCCACCCCGGGAA
>CAZSFB010000518.1:0-1984 GCA_964606035.1 uncultured bacterium
AGGAACTCCGGACACGCTATCGGGTGATCCGTCCATCCTGTCGATCTTCATGTTCGGCGTGTCTGGGCCGGGCTCCGGCGAAACCGGCCCACTCCAGGCACTGCTCAATGACGATGCGGCGCGGAGTGCGCTTGCCGGAACGCTGAACCTGTTCTCCCAGACAGCCGCCGGTGTTGTGCCGCCGGGTGTTGGCGGAGAGGATGTGTTCGACCGCTATCCGAACTTCATCGCGGCGTCCGGCTGGGCGGAACCCGCGGGGGCGGCATGTCTGAACTCCGCCACCACCTGTGATGGAAACGCCATTCACGATTCCATTGACTACCAGCTCCTCGCCCTGCAGGGCATCCTGAATATCCTCGGCAACTCCGTAGGCAGTGACGCCACATCCGGTGTCAACGTGACAGCCGGCTCCGCACGTCAGGGCTGGTCGGATGACCCCTCGGTTCTGTTCGATCTGGTCGCCCAGCTCCTGCAGGAAAAATACATCGGCAACCTGGTGCCGGGACTCCAGATCGTTGCTGAGGCAACGACGGCCGTTCCGATGGCTGCAATGGACGCCCGTGCGAATCCGGAAGCGGCTAATGCGCCGACGATCAGCGAGAAGATCGAGGCCAAGGCGATGTCGATCATCACCCGGCGTATTGCCCGGTCCGTCAACGGTGGCGAGGAAGGTGCCTGCGCCGAATGTAACTGGCCGGCGGCTTCCTTCCCCGGCCAGCAGGGAGGCATCCTGAGCAATCTCGGTGCGGCCCCGAACGGTGTCTATGAAGGCCCCATCCAGGCACTGCTTCGCACGGGCATGGAAGTGCTCGACGAGTGGACATCGAACCGTGACTACGACACCGCGGCCGGTCTACAGCAGCCGTTCAACAGCGCGACCTTCTCCTACAACAACTACCTTGAGCGGAGCCGGTTTGTGGCGCTCGAGGATCTCATCGGCGTCCTGACCGGCGCCACCGGAGGTCCGAAGCACCTGAACAAGGCACTCACGCTCGTCTATGACATCGTGCGTGATACAGATCCCACGGCGGCAGCCGACCGGAGCGTGAACAAGATCCTGTCGGTCCAGGTGGGCCTCTCGCAGCGCGGCGTCGTTGATCCGGTGGCGACAAACAAGTCAGCCCTCGACGTGATCGCCGACTTCATCAACACGCTGGTCGAGGATCCGACAGACTGCGACAGTGGTACGGTCGGATTCCAGCGGGGCGTGAGCCCGTCCGCGGTGCCAGTGGATGTGGCCCCCGCCTGCATCTACGGACGGCCCTACAGCACGAGCACCAACCTGTCTTCGTTCGCCGATGCGCGTCCGAACCAGAATGCTGTCTTCCGTGACGTAGGCCCGCTGGTGGAGCGTCCCATCCAGCCGATACTTGATCCCACGGCGTTCACGAGCCTGTCCCAGCTTTTCGCGGGCGGCGACAACTCGAAGATCACCGGGGCCCTGCCGTTCATCGCGGCCATCGTGCGTGACACGAACACCCGCGAGATCCACGACAAGCCGCCCACCGGGCCCGCCACGGTCGTCTACCGTGGAGTGGAGTATTCGGCAGGCGTGAAGATCGCGGATGCCCTGTTTGCGGATATCCAGGATCTGATTCCTGCCGAGGACGAAAACCGGTACGACCCGCTGCTCACGGATGACCTGAACCGTAACGGTGTTGTTGACGGTTCGACGGTAACCCTCCAGGGCTTCGGATCCGGGACGTTTTCCGGCGGCTGGTTCTCGGTGTTCGACGCGGCTGCGGTCACCGCCTGTGGTGCCAACGTCAACTGTCCGGACAACGAGTTCGACAATATCGCCTTTGACTGCTCGCCGAAGCAGAACGAGCCGAACGGCACCGCCCTGGCCCGTTGCACGACGGCTGCCGGTGTGCCCGAGGCGAATGGAGTGCCGAGCGCAAGCTTTGCAGCCCGCCGGGTGCAGATCGGTTTCACGGCCGGAGATGGTGGCGTAACCCTTGGGAATATCACGGGTATTAACGCT
>CAZSFB010000519.1:0-1967 GCA_964606035.1 uncultured bacterium
ACCTCTGCCGGACCTGGATTCAGATCGATTTCGTACAGGGCCTTAATGGCCTCTTCCCGGGCCCGGCGCCTCTTGCTGCGGCCAGCGGCGGACCGTGTACCGCCAGATTCCGTTGAATGCATTTCCCGAGGCATCACCGCTCTCAGGAGGGGAGGGTTCTGTACAGATCGGCCATTGCTATGGCCGACACCGCGGCCTCCCACCGCTTGTTGCCAGCCTTTGTCCCAGCCCGTTCAATCGCCTGCTCAATGGTCTCGGTCGTCAGCACACCGATCGTTACCGGAGTTTTTGCAGTCGTAGCAGCGGATACGACGCCTTTGAATACCTCGCTCGAAATCAGGTCGAAATGGATAGTCCCCCCCCGGATCAACGCACCGAGGACAATGACAGCGGAGGGCTTGAGACTTTTCGACCCGAGCACCCGGTCGAGTGTCATGGGGAGTTCATAGGCACCTGGAACGCGGACAACGGAAATCTTGCTGTCACTCGCACCGTGACGGACCAGCGCATCAATAGCCCCCTCAAGGAGGCGTTCCGTGACAAAGCTGTTCCAACGGCTCACCAGAATCACGAATGACATCCCGGACGCATCCAGCTTTCCTTCAAACGTCTTAGGCATATTTCTTACGATCTCCCATACCCGGAAACCCCCTCGCAGGCGTATCAACGGCTGCAGGACAGGCGGAAAGCGACTTTATGGCCGGGACCATCGAAAGACAAGGCAATGCCAGCACGAAAACCGGTGTTGCTACCGCCCGGAATTTTGCTCTACCCTCGCGGACCAGGATTATCAGTAAACTATATCTTCTGCATTCGAAGACTATTCCGGCCCGGAGGCCCCACAACATGCGACTTCACAAGCTCCTCGTCCTTGCTGCTGTAATGTTTACCACCGCAACTGCATCCGCACAGTTTGGTATCAAGGCGAGCACGGAAGGCATGGTCTCGGAGGTTCGCGCCAGCTCCGATGCGGCGGAGGGATACATCAGGGACACGCCGCGGATGGAAGATACGGCCGCCATCGCGATTCTAAATGCCGCCCTTGGGCCCGGAATCCGGGCAAACCTGCGGGCATCTGCTATCGAGACTGCCTGGAAAACCCGACCCTCGGTTTACGAAAAGGTTTTTGGGGAAATCATGGCAAACGGTGAAACTGATGAAAAAACACAGATCATTAAGGATATAAACAAGCTTAGCCCGCCCGTTCAGATGCTGCTTCTTCAGAGAGCTTTCGGTGACCGCGCCATGCGGGTCAAGGAAGAAGCCGTCAAGGCGGCAACAAAACTCCCAGATCCCGAAAAGATTGAACTCTACCGGTCCGGCGCAAAAATCGTGGAAAGTACAATCCGCGAAAAGATCATTCAGGATACCGGTAATCTCGACCGGGCGGGTTCATTTACGGTCCTAGCTTCTTTCAAAGGCGAACGCGACCCCCGCGTGCTTGCAGCCATTGAAAAGGTCAAAGCCAAGCACAAGCTCGACCAGGATCAATGAACATTTATTAGCGAGCCAAGGGATCGCAAACGATTAAGATTGGGTCACGTTTAATTTGAATTAACCCATTGAAATTGTTTGACTTCTCAAGCACACACTCTTTAGGTTAAGTAAATTACTTTCATTCTGGGGTCCGGCCTAAAGTATGCCGATTGAATTTACGGCCGTTGAACTGAACCACTGGGGAATCCGGTGGGTAAAAGTTGGTGCCACGCTCCGGACTCTGGAGCTCATTGCGGCCTCGCAAGCTCCGCTCGATCCACTGCCCGAAACCACCGATCTCAATGAGAGCGCATCCGAAGCTGACGCCGAATCCGTTGCCACTGACAGCCCTCCCAACACAACCGAAACTGTAGGTCCCGATTCTGGGGAGGTCGACGAGGAGGCGTTGCCCGAACCTGTACCAGCCAGTGCACGGCCCGACGATGACGGCCTCGCCCCCTGGAGTGAGATCGAACGCCGGCAGATCATCA
>CAZSFB010000520.1:0-1958 GCA_964606035.1 uncultured bacterium
CGTGCTCACCGAGTCGATGTTGATGCTCCGGAAGCTCCGGTAGACCACCAGCACAATGGCGAGACCGACAGCCGCCTCGGCGGCCGCCAGCATGATCACGAATGCTGCGAAAATGTGCCCGGCCACGTCGCCTGTGACGTAGTGGCTGAAAGCGATGAAGTTGAGGTTGGCCGCGTTCAGGATCAGTTCCACGCCCATCAGCACGGCAACCGTGTTGCGGCGCGAGATGATGGCAAACAGCCCGAGGCAGAACAGCAGGGCGGCCAGGTTCAGATAGTCGGTGAGAAGAACGCCGTTCACTGGAGCTGGTCCTCCTCGGCGTTGATCTCTTTCTTGATCATCACGACCGTGCCCACCAGTGTCATGAGCAGCAGCACGGCGATGGCCTCGAACGGAACGATATGGGTGGTCACGATCCGGTCGCCGATGGCCTGCACGGTGGACCGGATCGGCCGCTCGGGAAGAACCTTGAAATCGGTGCTGTAGATGACACCGCGCATGAGGACATAGAGCGCGCCGCACAGGACCGCGGTGCCTGCGAGCGAGGAAATCCCCTTGGACGGATTCATGTAGCTCTGCTCGCCGCGCCGCTGGGTGAACATGACGGCGAACAGGATCATCACCAGGATGCCGCCGATGTAGACCAGTACCTGGAAGGCGGCGAGCAGGTCCGCGCCGAGCAGCACGTAGCAGATGGCAATGCCCGCGAACGTGATCATCAGGCACAGGGCAGCCCGGACGATGTTCGGCAGCAGCACCACGCCCACGGCGGCGGTAACGGAAATAACGGCGATAATGCGGAAAAACGGGTGTTCGCCCGTGGTCAGAAGGGTGGACGCAGCAACCGCGGCCAGAAAAGCGATGCCTGCGACGAGCTTGTTCTTCATCTTCCCCTGAATCCCCGATTTCTGGCAGGGATCGCGCCTCTTTCAGACACGCCTTTCCCGGCAGAGCTCTACGGAAATCGGCTCCTAAGACACAGATCAGCCCTCGTGTCCGCGGCTTAGAGGCCCCCCTCTATTGCCCGTGAGAGGGCTCCGGGTCAAGGGGCATCGCTATGTTTTTTGTATACAGTCCGGGTCAGCCGTATCCCGAATGATTCCAGATGATTAGGCCCTGTGAAAAACCCCCGTTCCGGGGGTCCGAACCGGGGGTTTGACGCACAGGTTAACGGGGCTGTTCCGGGAGTCCCGGACCGTCCTCGAAATCAGCTTTTGGGTGGCTCGCCGGCAGGTGCCGCCGGAGCCGCTCCATCGGCGGGCTTGGCGGCGGCGGCAGCCGCAGCGGCCGCTTTCTTCGCCTTGGCCTCGGCCTCCTTGGCCTTGAATTTTTCGGCCTTGGCCAGCACTTCTTTTCGTTCCTCGGGGGAAACGAACTCGAAATACAGGTTGTGGAAGTCGGTCGTGGCTCGCTCGAACTCCTTGGTGAAGTGAATCGCGCCCGTGGGGCAGGGTTCGGTGCACAGGCCGCAGTACATGCACTTGCCCAGGTCGATATTGAATACCGTCGGGTAGAGCATCTTCTTGCTGGGCTTGCCGTTGTTGCCGATGATGTCAACTCGTTCGAGCTTCTCGTCCTCGATCCAGATGCAGTCAATCGGGCAGGCCTTCTCGCAGTTCCTGCACGAGATGCACACGTCCATGTCCACGGTGAGGAAGCCGCGGTAGCGGTCGGGCAGGGTCGCCTTCACGTCCACTTCCGGATACTGCACCGTGGTGGGTGCCCGGAACAGGTGGGACATGGTGTTGGAAAAGCCGTAGAACAGCGACTTCGCCGTGGTCCAGATGTCGGCGAAGTAACCTTCCTTGAACGGTTCGATCTGGTAGTGCTGCTGCGTGTCTGGCATGGTTTTCTGGGTCCTGTGGGTTTGGGTTCGGTCCGGTTCCAGGGCCATCGCTTTAAACGGCAAGCTTGAAGTCGAACTTCGCGCCGGCCTTCTTCAGGTTGTCGATGATGAG
>CAZSFB010000521.1:0-1956 GCA_964606035.1 uncultured bacterium
CAGGGCGGAACGAGGTTGGCGACATTGCGGCAGACGAACAGGTCGCCAGGATCGGTGGAGGCGAACAGGTTCGGGGCAACGCGGCTGTCAGAACAGCCGATGAAAAGCGTATCCGGCGACTGCCCCAGGGCAAGCCGGGCAAACGTCTCCGCGTAGCCTGGTGCGACGTTCTTCCGGAAGTTCACGATACCATTTATCAGCTTTTTCAACGCACCCTCCGGCTGACCTTTTTAGCCGCACCTGAAGCCGTTGGGAACAGAAAAATGAAAGTCAGGGGACAACGCGGAAGTAGAGGTCCGCCCCACTTTCGACCAGTTCTCCCACGGCCCCGGCGCTGACCCGGATACGGTAGATGGAATCTTCGGGCGGTACGAGCCCGTCTTCGGCGTCAAAGGACACCGTGATTTCACGGGCCGGACTGGTATCCGTCAGAGTGTACGGACGGGCCGGGAAAAATCCGACTGCGATACTCCGGTCGATGTCATTTTCGTCCTGAATGGGAATCACGGTCTCTCCGTCCTCAAGGACAGACGGGAACACAAGCACCGATACCTCCCCCCGGAAACCATCCACTGCGCTCACGACGAATTTCACGGAGGCCGTGCCGCCGGGCCACGAAGGAATCTCAAGCGGGTTTTTCTCGTTCGCTCCCGGCTCACCGGGCTTCAGAACAATATCCACGAACCGGTCCTGCCCGCATGACAGATTCGCGAAGCCTCCACAGGCGAGGAGCATCACAACCGGCAGGAAGAAGAATCGACGGGACGGCGCCATTGTCATCCGGAAAAGCGTTTCCCACAATCGGCCCATGAGCAAGCCTCCGCAGTTTTCCATCGACTGGCCGGATCTCGCCGATCATGGTGTCCGATTGTTCAACGCCGGCGAATACCACGCCTGTCATGACGCCTTTGAGGAGGTGTGGCTCGAATCCTCCGGAGATCAGAAGATGTTTTATCAGGGGCTGATCCAGACGGCCGTGGCCTATTACAAGATTCTTGGCCGCGTTTATCCGGGCGCCAAGGCACTCTTCGAGAAAGGAATGGAAAAGCTCAGGAAAACCCGGCATCTAGTCACGCCGGTCCGTACCGACCTGTTTCTCGAAGCGGCACAAAAACATTACAACCGGCTCGTGGAGCTTGGCGAGGAGCAGATTCACCTCATGCAGGAAGCGGACTTTCCCAAAATGATCTACGTGGAGGGCTACACACCCCATCCGCCGCCTGACCCTTCGTGGCGGGCCCACCGGCCACACAAGGACTGACAGTCAGCCGCCCGGATTCCGGTTCCGGACGATCCGGCGTTCCACGTGATCAAGCAGTGTCTGTGCCAGCTCCCCGAGGGGATCGGCCTCAAGGGCCTTCAGGGCACTCTCGCGGGCCTCGTGGAGTTCATTCCGGAAAAAGAAAATCTGGGCACGGATTTCGTGGGCTGCTGCCTCGCGGGCGTCCCGGCTCAGGACCCGGCGGCAGGCATCGAGCGCCTCGTCGTAACGCTCGGCCATGTATAGCAGCCGTGCCCGGAGCACCTCGGCGGATGCGTCCGCCATCTGGTTGGCATGCTCGCCGAGCCGGGAGAGCACATCCCCGAAGGCGTCACCATCGCCCTCGATGAGTGCCCGGCGGCCCTCCTCAAGCAGCCTTGATATGTCCGAAGACGCCACCTTCAAAACACCCCGCCACCCGACGGGCCCCCCGTCGCAGGTGCCCGCGCTTTCATGACAATAGTTTCATTTTGGGTGTTCCGGAGTTGTCCGTCAAAAAGAGGGTCCTAGCGACGGCCCCCAAGCCCTGTGCTACGGTTCCCCGCCGGATGAACCTCCCGCGAAAAACCAGTTTCTGCCTTGCGGTGGCGGCGGCCTTTCTTGCCCTCACCGCCTGCGCTGGAAAGCCCAGCGGCGCGCCGGAGGAGTCCGGCATCCTCGCTGGAGTGGAGGCCCATAACGAGGCCGACGGCCGG
>CAZSFB010000522.1:0-1952 GCA_964606035.1 uncultured bacterium
GACCACCTGGTAGTCGACCGTCACCGTGGCGGTGTTGCCGGCGTTGTCGGTCGCCGTGCACTCGATGCTGTGCGCGCCGCTCGTGCTGGTGTTCATCACCTCGCAGCTGGACGTGGCGACGCCGGAGAGCGCGTCACTCGCGTTCGGGTCGGCGCTCACCACGCTTTCGATCTCGATCACGACCGGGAGGATCGGGCTCAGGGTCGGCGGCGTCTTGTCGATGTTGATCGGCGACACGCTCACCGGGGCGGCGGTCAGCCCGGACACGTCGACGCAGGGGCCGGGCGATGCGATTGGTCTTGCGGCCTTCCATGGACCGTTTCACCTTGAGCATATCCGCCACAGGAATACCCTCGGTGATACAGATGACGAGATCCAGTTCGGCATCCAGTGCCTCAAGGATCGCATCAGCGGCAAATGGCGGCGGAACGTAGATCACGCTGGCGTTGGCGCCGGTTTTTTCCTTCGCCTTGGCAACGGTATCAAAGCTCGGAATGCCCTCGAAATCCGTACCGCCCTTGCCCGGCGTGACACCCGCCACCATCTTGGTGCCGTAATCGCGGCAGCCGCGGGTGTGAAACTGGCCGGTGGAGCCGGTGATACCCTGGGTTATGACCTTGGTGTTCTTGTCAACAAGAATAGACATGACTTAGCGGGCCTCCTTCACGAGGCGGGTGACCTTTTCAGCAGCATCAGCGAGGCCGTCGGCCGAAACGAGGTTGAGTCCTGACTCACCCAGAAGTTTCTTTCCCAGTTCCACGTTGGTTCCCTCCAGCCGGACAACCACCGGAAGATTGAGCCCCATCTCGCGTGCAGCAGCGATCACGCCCTGCGCGATAACATCGCACTTCATGATACCGCCGAATATATTAACGAGCACTGCCTTCACATTCTTGTCCGATAGAATGAGCTGGAACGCCGCTTTTACCTTCTCCGCGTTGGCGCCACCGCCCACGTCCAGGAAGTTCGCCGGCTCTCCGCCATAAAGCTTGATAATATCCATCGTCGCCATGGCCAGACCGGCGCCGTTCACCATGCAGCCGATGTTGCCATCCAGAGCGACATAGGAAAGATCAAACTTCTTGGCCTCGGTTTCGCGTGGGTCCTCCTCGTTCAGGTCCCGCATCCCTTCCCAGTCCTTGTGGCGAAACGAGGCGTTCTCGTCGAGGTTGAACTTCGCATCCAGCGCAAAGACATCCCCCTCGGCGGTGACGATGAGCGGGTTCACTTCCACCAGCGAGCAGTCCTGCTCCAGGTAGCAGCGGTAAAGTTTCAGCGCGAGGTCCTGGAACTTCTTGAGCGTGTCTCCGGAAAGTCCCAGCGCGAAACCCAGCTTGCGTGCGTGGAATCCGCTGACACCCGTGCACGGGTCCACCGGCACCTTGATAATCTTTTCCGGTGTCTTGTGGGCGACTTCCTCAATGTCCATGCCGCCCTCGGTGGAAACGACATAGGTGAGCTGACCCTTTTCACGGTCGAGCGTGACGGCCAGATAGAGCTCCTTAACGATTTTCGCACCCTTTTCCACCAGAACCGTGTGGACCCTCTTGCCCTCAGGGCCCGTCTGGTGAGTCACCAGCGTCATGCCGAGGATCTTCGAAGCAGCTTCACGTGCTTCTGCCGGGCTCTTGGCGACTTTCACGCCGCCGCCCTTGCCACGGCCACCCGCATGGATCTGGGCCTTCACGACCACCACTGGGCTGTTCAGTTCCCGCGCGATGCGTTCGGCCTCGTCCGCCGTCTTGGCGATACGGCCGTCAGGCACCGGGATGCCGTATTTCCTGAAAATCTCTTTTCCCTGATATTCGTGGATGTTCACGAAGGTCTCCCTGCCCGCCGCCGGATTCATAGTCTTGGGAAGAGGCAGCCGGGCCCAAGCGAAAGGCGCCACTGAATAGCCCCAGAGGTCAGTGGAATCAAGACGGAATTACCCGGACTGCCTGTTTGCCTCC
>CAZSFB010000523.1:0-1925 GCA_964606035.1 uncultured bacterium
AGTCTCTGGCTGTGCATCAGTTCTCGGCCGGGGGTGATGCCTCCGGCGGGGGGGTCCAGCTAGGGGCAATGCCGGGGGCGAGCCGGTGGCGGGTGAAGAACTCCCAGATGACGTCGGTGGCACGGATGGCGTCGGAATAGTTTCCCACGACCCATTCCGGCAGCATCGGGTCGCCGCCGGGCCAGACATGGCCCATGCCCTCGATGAGGTAATATTCCATCTCCGCGCCGCTCCGGCAGGGGGCGTAGCGGTGGAACCGCACGGGGGCGTTTTCGCGGATCTCGTCCGGCGCGCGGGCGCAGCCAAGAAGGGACGACCAGGCGCGGACGGTTTCCGCCACGGCGGGCTGGATCATGGAGGCTCCCCAGGGGAGCGACACCTCGCCGCCGTCCATCGGCGTGAGCGGATCGGCGGAGCCGACGATGTAGAGGAGCGGCACACTCCGGGCGGGCGTGTAGCCTTTCAGCCGGTAGTGGCCTGCGACGGGGGCGGCCGCTGCGATCTTGTTGGAGAGCTCCGCCGCCAGCCGGAACACCATGGACGCGCCGTTGGAAAACCCGGTGACATAGACGCGGTTCAGGTCGAGGGTGACGCGCCTCGAAACGTCGGCGATCACGGCCTGCGTGAAGGCCACGTCGTTCTCGCCGGAGCGGGCCGCAGGGCCGCGCCCGCCGCCATCGTTCCAGGTCTGCGGGTTGGCCAGAAATCTCGACGGAAGGGTCCGGTATTCCGGGGAGCCGTCGGGCAGCACCACGGCAAACCCCTCCTGCTCCCCCTTGGCGGACCAGGCGGTCTGGCGGTTCGTGTTTTTCGACTTGCCGCCCGCGCCGTGAAACATGAGTACCAGCGGAATGGCGGTGCCAGGCCGGTAGCTGGACGGCAGATAAAGCAGATAGGTCCGCTCCCACCCGCCGAACTCCAGATGGTAGCGGTGCTCGCCGGGGCCGGGGTGCTCCACCTGCGGCGGCCGTTTGGGCGGTCCCACGTAAACGGCATCGCGCGCGCCGCAGCCAGCGGCGAGAAGCAGGGCCATGAGGGCGGCCCGAAATCTGGAAAAGGATCGAAGCTGCACGTTCAGGGACGCGCCCCTCCACGGATCGCGGCAGGGGCATCCTAGTTCCCCGGAGCATCCCAAAGGAACGGGACGGGGCAAACGGCTCAATTTTGATCCTTCGCAAAAATTATCAATAAAACGTTGTTTGGACATTTTCCGGCTTGCCAGACTCTGCCGTGACTGGTAATAAAAGTGATAACAGTGTCAGAAAAATTGACGGAGCAGGCTGCGGGGGCGGCGGTTCCGGGTTCCAGCAGAAACACCATCACCGGAGGGGGTTCATGGTGCAGTTCAAGGCTTTCATGCCGGGGGTCGAGGTGAACGGAGAAACCGTGCTGGCCGTTGTGGATGGCATGGGGTTTTTCCGGAAACGCGCCTACGAGATTCTGGCCTCCAACGGCATCATCGACCCGGTGCCGGGGAAGTGGTACTCGCAGCAGGCCTGGCTCAATTCCTTCCGCCGCATCGCCGACGAGATCGGCCCGAAAACGCTGAACAACATCGGCCTCAAGATCCCGGAGAACGCCAACTTCCCGCCGGACATCGATTCGATCGACAAGGCGCTGGCGGGCATTGATGTCGCCTACCACATGAACCACCGGAACGGCGAAATCGGCCACTACCACTACGAGAAGACCGGACCGCGGTCGGCGACGCTCGTCTGCGAGAACCCCTATCCGTGCGATTTCGACCGGGGGATCATCGAGGCGATGAGCTACCGGTTCAAGCCGAAGGATTCCCTCAACGTGAAGGTGGTCCACGACGACTCCTGCCCCTGCCGCAAGCAGAACGCCGAGAGCTGCACCTACCGCGTGAGCTGGTAGGGGCGCGGCAGGTCGAGCCGCAAATCAAAACGGCCGGTCCTTTGGGG
>CAZSFB010000524.1:0-1916 GCA_964606035.1 uncultured bacterium
GCAGACGCACCCCCCCGGCCAATGGCCAGCCCATCGTCGTCAGGTTCCACCACGTCTCCGGCCCCGGTGATGAGATAGCTCCCTGACGGGTCTGCCACGATCATCATTGCCTCAAGGGTCCGAAGCATCTTGTTTGTGCGCCACTCCTTGGCCAGTTCCACGGCCGCCCGCTGGAGACTGTCCGGATACTGCTGGATTTTCTCCTCGAACCGTTCGAACAGCGTGAACGCGTCCGCTGTCGCCCCCGCAAAGCCGGCAATAACACGGCCCGAGGCGAGGCGCCGGACCTTCCGGGCATTATTTTTAAGTACCTGGTTGCCCTGCGTTACCTGCCCGTCGCCCGCGATGGCGACCTTGCCCCCGCGCCGAACACAAACCACCGTCGTCCCGTGCAGAGTCGTCACCGTTTTTTCTCCTTGCCGCCGGTTCCGGGCCCGGAATCGAGCATACCTTCCGTCGCACGGTCAATACGTTCACGGGCGCGGCCGTGGGCTTCGTGATAGGTCTTCACCAGCCGGGTAAGCTGGACGGCTGTGTAACGCTGCGTGGCGGCGAGCGAGCGGTGCCCGAGCATCTCCTGGATTGCCCTGAGATCCGCTCCACCCTCAAGCATATGCGTCGCATAGCTATGACGGAGCATGTGCGGCGTCACCTTGAGAGGCTGCGGCCCCTTGGCACCGTATTTTTTCAAAAGCTTTGCCACCATCGAGGCGGAAATCGCCCGGCCCTGTTTCGACAGAAAAAGGGGCATATTGGGCCCCAGCTTCTCCCGGAACCTTTCACGCTGGGGCATATATGCCTCCCACGCCCCGATAAACGCATCGCTTAGCGGAACGATTCTTTCCTTTGCGCCCTTGCCGAAAACCCGGATTTCGCCCGACGGGAGGTCCAGGTCGTTCTCCTTCACCGAAACCAGTTCGGACAGCCGCAGCCCTGACCCATAGAAAAGTTCCAGTATCGCCCGGTCACGTTCCGGCGCGAAGTCACCGTCACCCGGACTCTCCATGAGTGATGCCGACGCTTCTTCCGGAATGAACCGGGGCAGTGCCTTCTTCCGCTTCGGTGATTCGAGAAGCTCCGACGGGTCAGCGGAAATCATTCCGGAACCAGCCGCCCACCCGAAGAATGTCCTGAGCGCGGAAACCTCCGAAGCAACCGTGTCGTTCGACATGGTCTTAAACAGGGTAGCGATGAATCCCCGGAGGTCATAAAGGCTGATCGAGGAAAGCCGGTCCAGGGCAACCGGCCGCTTTTCCCTAAGGAACCGGCCAAATCTAGAAAGCGTTTCCAGATAATGACGCCGGGTACGGAGTGAGCGGTTTTTCAGCTTCAGGTAGTTGTCGAAGCCGTCAAGTGCCCGCCGGAGCTCTGTATTATCAAAAGTGTCCGGCTCCGTCATCTCAGGCCACCTTCAGTCCAGACAGAATTGACGAATACTCTGTCCATGCCCGTTCGCCCATGAGCCGGTGCCGCTCTTCCTTCTTCGCCCGGATCCCCAGCGGCTCCAGAAGCCCCCAATTGAAGTTCATTGGCTGGAATTTGTCCGGAGCAGCCGACTGGAGATAATGCAGCAGCGAGCCGACGGCCGAATTGCGGGGCCACCGTGGCAGCGGCTTGCCTTCTATGCGGCAGGCCAGATGGATTGCCGCCACCGCACCGGTAACCGTGCTTTCGGTATACCCCTCGACACCCGTGATCTGCCCGGCGAAATAAAGCCCGCTCCGGTTCCGTGCCTGAAGCTCCGGATCGAGCAGTTTTGGCGCACAGATAAACGTGTTCCGGTGAATGGAACCGAGCCGCAGGAACTCGGCATTTTCGAGGCCAGGCAGCGAATGAAGGATCTCCTTCTGGTCTCCGTGGCGGAGTTTCGTCTGGACTGCCACGACACTCCACATGGTTCCTTCCTGATTTTCCAT
>CAZSFB010000525.1:0-1908 GCA_964606035.1 uncultured bacterium
AGAGCGGGCCATTGCAATAAAGCAAAATGGTCCACAGCGGCCCTGATTGCCTGATTCCGGATGGAAGGAATATCAAGGTGGACGGGCCCGAGCGGCAGCGAGGAGAAGAGGAAGACAATGGAAACCATCAACAGGAAAAATCGTGAGGTGAACGGCCACAGGCAGGCGGTTCGTGGGCTCGGACTCGTGGCTGTGTCGGCCCTGCTGTTCAGCACGGGCTGTGTGCTCGCCCTCGTTCCGTTGCTTGCGACGCCAGTGGCGCTTGGAGGCGCTGCCGCCGCCGGTGCCGTTGGCACCCGGACTGCCTACTACAACGCCAGGGACTTCTATGATGCCATCGACAAGGATGGTTCGCAGTATGCCAGTGGTGAGGGCCTGAAGGGCAAGGACCTCTTGCAGGTCATGGCCCGGGGCGAGTCGGCTTTCTCGCGCGCGATCCAGCCCTACGGCATCGACACGCCAGAGTATGTGATCCTGAACGAACTGAAACGGCGCGGAGCCTCGTCCCAGGCGTCCATTACGCGGAACACCGGTATCCAGGGGTTCCCGACCAACGATCAGCTCGGCCGGATGCAGCAGCGCGGGCTCATCTCCCAGAGTCTCCGTGCCGGCCAGACCCGCTATGAGCTGACCGAGGCGGGCAGCAATCTTGCCGAAAAAACACGTCCGGTGGCCGAACACGTGCGGTTCGAGTTCTTCCGCCGTCTGTCACTTGAAGAACGTCAGGTGATGGCAAAACTGTCGGCGAAGGCCGTGGGTGAGGACGATTCGAAGGCGACTTGGCTCGCCGGCGGAATCCTCGGAGTCAATACCGATGGCGCTGCGGAGTTCGTGCTGGCAAAGAATCTCCTGGCGTCCCGTGTGCAGACGGAAGGTATCCTGAAGTCAGGCAATGTGGGCAGTCTTGAGTTCGAAATCCTTGCTGCCACGTGGGAAAAACCCGAACTAGGCCTGCGCCAGATTGCACAGACCACCCGCGCCAACCGCACCGAGGTCGAGGCTGCCGTGAACGGACTGGTCCAGAAGGGCCTTGTTAGCCGGATCGACCAGCCGTCGGCTGACGGCCCCTGGAAGCTCGTGGCCTCCCCGAAAGGCGTTGCACTCCAGCAGGGTGTCCAGGGACAGGTGGACAACTACAGCAAGGCACTCTTCGCCCGGCTTACGGATGACGAGCGCAAAAGCATGGAAAATGTCTTGAGTAAAATGTCGCGCGGGGTAATCTAATAGCCCTACGCACGCTGCTGTCATGACGCAAGGCTGACAGAACGCTGGAAGGCGCGGTTGCGTGGGCATCCGCGCCTTCCGGTTTTCGGGCCGGGGAAAGGGTCAATGGGATTCGACATGCTGTTTAGAAAGAGAATGATTTCAGGAATTGCTGCTGCCGCTGTTCTGGCGGTTCCGCTCGCAGGGCGGGCGAGTGACCTGCAGTACCACCATTACGAAGCGGTAGCGGGTGACAAGGTCCGCAGTGTCCGGTGGGCCGACTTTAATGGTGATGGCCGCCTGGATCTGGTGACGATGCGGACCCGGATTCTCGAGAAGGACCGGAAGGTTGAAAAGCATTTCGACCTGTTCCTTCAGACGACAGAAGGCTTCTCCAAGGCTCCGGACCAGAGTTTCAGGGCGAGCGATCATGCGGTTGTGTACGACGTGGGTGATTTCGACCCCGCGACTCCCGGTCCTGACATCGGTTATGTGAGCCCGGAAGGCGTGTTCAGCTATTCTTTTGCGGACGGCCGGTTCGCCATTGAGCCGCGCCGGATCATTTCCGTGAAAAGTGTTTTCACAGCTCCGGACGCGACATCGATTCTCTCCCGTGAACTGCTCAGGGACTACGACGGCGATGGTGTCGCGGAACTAATGATCCCGGATGCTGACCAGTGGTATTTCTTCAAGCTGATGAAATCT
>CAZSFB010000526.1:0-1905 GCA_964606035.1 uncultured bacterium
GGGTGGCCGCACCGTCGGCGCCGGCGTCGTCGCCGACATCCTCGCCTGAGCGGAACAGGAAACAGAGACAGATCTCCTGTACGCGGGTGTTCCGCTACCAGAGACGAAGGGCTTATTGACCGATGAACTCGCAGAAGATTCGCATACGTCTGAAGGCGTTCGACTACAAGCTGCTGGACCAGTCAGCACGGGAGATCCTCGACACGGCTCGCCGTACCGGCGCCCGGGTCTCGGGTCCGATCCCGCTCCCGACCCGGATCAGCAAGTATACGGTTCTCCGGTCGCCCCACGGCGACAAGAAGTCCCGTGACCAGTTCGAGGTCCGCACGCACAAACGTCTGCTGGACATCCTTGAGCCGACCTCCCAGACGGTGGATGCGCTCATGAAGCTGGATCTTGCGGCCGGCGTCGATGTGGAGATCAAGCTCAACTAGTCCTCCGGGACCGGTAGAAGCGGAGACAGGCTGTCATGGCTGAGAAGAAAAAGGCGAAATCCGGCAAGACCCAGTCCGGGATCAAGGCCGTCAAGGGTGTGGGACTCAGCGAGTCCATTTCAAAACGCCGCCCGAACCGCGGACTGCTTCACCAGGTGGTGAATGCCCAGCTCGCGAAGCGGCGCCGCGGCACCCACAAGACGAAGACCAAGGCCGAGGTTCGTGGCGGTGGTCGTAAGCCCTTCAAGCAGAAGGGCACGGGCCGTGCCCGTCCGGGTTCGACGCGGTCGCCCCTGTGGCGCGGCGGCGGAACTATGTTCGGCCCGCAGCCCCGGAGCTACGAACAGGGCGTGAACAAGAAGGTCGCGAAACTCGCTCTGGCGGACGCCTTGGCGAGCAAGGAGCAGGCTGGCCAGGTGACCGTCGTGGAAAGCATGCCGCTTCCGGAGACCAAGACAAAATACGTGCGGGCGGCGATTGCCGAGCTCGGCGCCACCGGCTCCGTGCTCATCGTGACTGCGGCCTACGAGAAGAACCTCACGCTGGCAGCCCGCAATCTGCCGGGTGTGAAGGTGCTTCCCGCCGGCGGACTGAATCCCTATGACGTCCTCCGGTACGAGACTCTTGTGGTCCTCAAGGATGCCATGGACGGCATCGAGAAGCGGGCGGCGGCCTGAGAAGGTCCTGACAGGGAGATTCCATCGTGAGAACCGATCCGAACAGCATCCTGATCAAGCCGGTCATTACCGAGCGGGCGACCGACCTGCGGGCCAAGAACCAGTACGTGTTCGAGGTTCCGCTGGAGGCGAACAAGACCCAGATCGCCGATGCCGTGCGCTCGCTTTACAACAAGAAGGTCACTTCTGTCCGGACGATTGTCGTCCGTGGCAAGTTCAAGAACCGCCGCAGCGGCCGCGTCCGTATGCCCTTCCGAAAGAAGGCCATCGTGACCCTGCCCGCCGGAGAAACGATCGACGAGATCCTCGGAGTCAAATGACCCCGTGACTAGCCCCTTGGAGGGCCAGAGCAGAATTTAAGGACGATCCGCCATGCCGATGAAAACATTCAAACCGACGAGCCCCGCCAGACGGCACATGACCGTTTCGGGATTTGATGAGATCACCAAGGGTGCGCGCCCGGAGCGTTCGCTTCTCAAGGGTGGCAAGCGTTCCGGCGGCCGGAACAACCGTGGCCGGATCACTACGCGCCATATCGGCGGCGGCCACAAGCGGCGTTACCGCCAGATCGACTTCCGCCGTGAAAAGGATGGCGTGCCAGCCACCGTGATCTCGATCCAGTACGACCCCTACCGCACGGCCCGCATCGCGCTTCTTGGGTACCGGGACGGCGAGAAGCGCTATATCCTGGCACCGGTCGGACTCAAGGTCGGCGCGCTGGTCGAGAGCGGTTCCAAGGCTGACATTCTTCCGGGCAATTGCCTGCCGCTGCGGAACATTCCCGATGGCACGAC
>CAZSFB010000527.1:0-1897 GCA_964606035.1 uncultured bacterium
GTCGCGGATCGTCTCCTCGGTTTCGCCGGGGATTCCGATGATGTTGTAGGTGGCCGTCTCGATGCCGAGCCGGTCCGCCTCCCGGAAGCAGCCCAGGATATCCTCGTTGGAGATGCGCTTGACGAGGACCTTCTTTCTCAGTTCCTCGTTGCCGGTTTCAACCCCTGCCACCACAGAGTAAAGGCCCACGTCGCGGAGCAGTTCCAGCCGTCCGGCATCAATCGTCTTCACCTGGAGCTGGATGCGGAACGGCATCCGGACCCGTGCGCCATAGATCCGGGCGAACTCGCGGGTCCAGTCGCGGTTCAGGGTAAAAATGTCGTCAATGAAGTAGAAGGTCCGGTTCCGGTAGGTGTCGCGGATGTATTCACACTCCCGGACCACATCCTCCGGGCTCCGCCACCGGAGGTTCGACCCCAGGCCCCGGTTCTGGTCAATCTTCACCTCGTTGGAGCAGTAGGAACAGCGGTACGGGCAACCGCGGCCGGCCATGACGTTGGCTTCTCCGTTCATCATGCCGATCACGCGGGAGAAATCGAACAGCTCATGGTCCGGCCAGCCGAGCGTGTCGAGATCTTCCACGAGCGGCCCCATCGGGTTCTGCTCCCATCCGCCGGCCGGAGTCCTCAGCCAGAAGTTCGGGATACCCGAAGGCCGCCGGTTCCCGGCGGCCAGCGCTTCCACATACCGGACAAAGGGCCCCTCGCCCTCGCCCACGCAGATGGCATCCAGTTCCGGCGCCTGTTCAATGGTTTCCTGGGGCGCGAGTGTCGGGTGGATTCCGCCCGCGATCACCGGAAGGCCGAAATGCCGCTTCGCCCACCGGATCATCGGCACGGCGAAGCGCCACTGGCCGGAAGTCGTGGACA
This sequence comes from uncultured bacterium, assembly GCA_964606035.1. Taxonomy (GTDB): domain Bacteria; phylum JAGRBM01; class JAGRBM01; order JAGRBM01; family JAHCIT01; genus CAZMGV01. Next base: position 870 of record CAZSFB010000527.1, read on the forward strand.
CAGCCAGCAGGTCCGGCCGCTCGCGGCCGATCCGTTCGCAGAACTGTTCTTCCGTGGGCATCTCTGCCACGTGGTAGAGCGACCGGTCCACACCGGCCCGCTTCAGCACACCCGACAGCATGCCGATGCCCATCTGGTAGTAGTGCGGCGTGCGCGATGCCACGTCGGGGTAAAGGAACGTGACCTTCATGCCCGTCCTCCCCCTCCGGCAACCGGTCCGCTGCCTTTCACCGCTGCCAATGCCGTCATGCCGCCTCGCTCCGGGACGGGCCCGCTGCCTGCGGCGGGCGGACCTCGATCTCAGGCCCCGTCACGAAGGACACATGGGGCCGGGTTTCGGCCGCCGACTTCAGCTCGATCCACGGGTGGCCCCATCCGGCCCAGGCCCACGTGTTGTGGCCCTCCGCACCGGAGGTCTCGAAGATGAACTCCACCTCGCCGGGCGGCTCTGCCGAGAGATCAATCTCCACGGGCACCCACTCCCGGTCGGCGGGGTTCACAGACGGCCGGAGGGTGCGGTCCAGGAGCTTCCGCCGCAGGCGCCAGGGGCGCTTCAGATACAGCCGGAACCGCACACCGTCGGCGTCCGGACGGTCCCAGACCATCGGATTGATGGCGAGCCCGCACCGGAACACCGATCCCGGCTGGAGGTTCACCCGGAATGCCGCCCTTGCAGGCGGATGCTCGAACAGCACGAACCGGCGGTCATTGTTCACGTCAAACGACTGGATGGAGATATGCTTCTGCTCGGCCTCGGCAATGCGCGCCTCGATGATCTCGGCGAGAAAGTCGTAGTAGCCCCGCCGCTGCTTGCGGAAAAAGCCTGTCGTGATGGCCTTCTCGAACTTCTGGCCGAGTTCCATGAGCTTCTCCGGCGGCATCCCCGGCAGGTCCAGGACCGACCTGAACCGGTGTAGTTCCGCCTCGAAGAAGTTGGAGAATGTCCGCTCCGAAAGCCGCTCGCCGATGATTTCCGGGTTCTTCAGGTACCCCTTCATCACGATGTTGCCGCGGAACACCACCTCGCC
>CAZSFB010000528.1:0-1894 GCA_964606035.1 uncultured bacterium
CGCAAAGCAGGCGTTGCTGGTGACGGTGGGTGGTGCCCTGCCGATGCTCGTCGGCTTTGTCTACCTCGCCGATGCCGCCGGGACGGCGAGCCTTTCGCAACTTGCGGCCACGCCCCCGGCTTCCGGTGTAATGACAATTGCCCTCGCGCTGATCCTTCCCGGGGTTTTCACAAAAAGTGCCCAGTTCCCGTTCCACTTCTGGCTTCCGGGTGCGATGGCCGCACCGACGCCGATCTCCGCCTATCTGCACTCGGCCACCATGGTGAAAGCCGGGGTGATCCTGATGCTGTTCCTCTATCCGGTGCTCGGGCAGTCGTGGCTCTGGACGGCAGCACTGGTGCCCGCCGGGGCTGTGACGCTCGTGTGGGGCAGCTATCAGGCGCTCCGGCAGGATGACATCAAGATACTCATGGCCTGGTCGACGGTGGCGCAGCTGGGGCTTCTGTTCGTCACCATCGGTATTGGCAGTCCCCTGGCGATCCGGGCGGCGGTGATGCACGTCTTTGCCCACGCAGTTTTCAAGGCGGCACTATTCCTCGTCGTCGGCGTTGTTTATCACGAGACCCACACCCGCCTGCTCTCCCGGCTGGGTGGCCTGAAAACGGTCATGCCGGTGCTCCATGCCGGTTCGCTGGTCTGTGCGGCGTCGATGGCGGGCATCCCGCCCATGGCCGGTTTCCTGTCGAAAGAAATTGTTGTTGAGGGAGCCCTTCACTCGGACGGCTGGATCCGGATTGCCGCGCTGGCCGCCATTGTGGCCGGTTCTGTCGGAACCGTGTGGTACTCGGCCCGGTTCCATTTCGGCATCTTCACCGGTACCATGCGTGGACACGAGGCTGAACATGCCCACGCCCCGCACAAAGGCGCCGAAGCCGGGGTGATGATTCTGGCGGGCCTCTCCCTGCTGATGGGGCTCGGAGCAGGTCTGACCGGCGACTGGCTGCTCAATCCGGCTGTCGCAACGCTTTCCGGAGCGCCGGAAGCCGTATCCCATCTTGCGCTTTGGCACGGGCTGACTCCACCGCTGTTTGTTTCCGCCGGGATTATCGGGTTGGGCCTTTTACTCCATCACCGCTCCGGATTCCGTGAATTGCCCGGGCGTTTCCGGGTGGCAGCGGCAGAGACCTTCGAGGTGTTTCTGGACTCTTGCAAGGCGGCCGGCGGTTTCCTGAACGGCATTTTTTCCGCCGCCAACCCGGCGATCTATTTCGGCAGCGCGGTGCTGATCGGCTTTGCCGGGTCGCTGGCCGTGATTCCGGACCTGAACTACCGCTTCGAGGTGGAATCCAGTGTGACTGGCTGGTCGGTGATCCTGATCCAGATACTTGCCATCGCGGGCGTATTCGCCATCCAGAACCGGCTGGCACGGGTGCTCCTGCTGTCTGCGGTCGGTTTCAGTGTCGCCGTGATTTACCGGTTGTTCCGCGCTCCGGACCTCATGCTCACCCAGGTGCTTGTGGAGGTGCTGCTGACAGTATTTGTGGCACTGGCGATCCGTTTCTTGCCCGCCGGGAAAGACCCTGGCTGGGAGCGTCCCGGAATGTCCGGTGTTTTCAGGTCGGCGCTGGCGCTGGCGGCCGGCGTGGCGGCCTTCTCGCTCGTCATCGGGATATTTGGTGTGCCGCAGGACATGCGGCTTCCGGAGTATTTCATCCGGCAGGCACCGGCGGTCTTGGGCTACGCACCTGGCAACCGGTCGCCGGTCCCAGCCGTGCCGCGCTCATGGAGTGGCTCCCCGTGCGGCACTCGGACCATCTCGCGCTCCCTTCTGCGCCGCCGCCCGACCTTCTCCCTCCCGCTCCCGACGAGGAGCGCCAGCCGCTGCACCGGTGGGCGCGAGAGGTGGCGACCGGTACACGTAACGCCACAACCGTCGAGCGCACCGCGGCGGTCG
>CAZSFB010000529.1:0-1890 GCA_964606035.1 uncultured bacterium
GTCACGGCCATGTCGTAATGCTTCTTGAGCGTGGCAGCGATACTGGCAACCAGTTCCGGCAGCGAGGTCCCCGCTGCCACGATGGTCAGACCGATCACCCGCTCGCTCATCCCGGCAAGACGGGCGATCCCGACAGACCCTTCCAGCAGCAGGCGGGCGCCAACGGTCAGGCCGACAAACGACAGGGTGATCCCTCCAATCAGGAACCACAGCGGACGTTTTCGCAGGACATCCGCCTCTTCCGGGACGAGTATCTCCACTTCCTTCTGGTCCCTGGCGTTGATCTCCGACCGGGCCACCCAGACGGAATACCCGATGAATCCGATCATGCCCGCGACAAAAGCTCCGCTCTCCATGCGGTCCAGCATCCCGTCCCGGAAAAGGAGCAGTGCCAGAACCGAGACGAGGAGGCAGAAGGGGTAGTCGAACCGGATGGTCTGGTTGTGCACCTCGACAGCCGCGATGGCTGCACAAATCCCCAAAATCCCCGCAATATTGAAAATGTTGGAGCCGATGACATTCCCGATGGCGATATCCGAAGACCCCTTCAGGGCGGCCGTCACCGACACGAACAGCTCCGGCATGGACGTTCCGGCCGCCACGATGGTCAGGCCGATCACCGCCTTGGTCATGCGGGCCTTCTCCGCCGTCGCCGAGGCGAAATCAATCAGCCGGTCACCGGCATAGGCAAGGAAACCGAGACCTGCGGCCACCATCAGGATATTGATCAGCAATGTATTCCTCCGGACAACCTCACAGCCGTGAATCCATAACGGACTCCGGGTGGATTCGTAAAGGCTGATACCCCTTCACCGGATGCGGGAATCGGCCTCACACGGATTTCACGGCCTGATCGAACACATCAAAGAAGCGGCGGACATCATCAGCGTTGTTGTAGAAGTGGGGTGATACCCGCACGGCACCCCGGCGGAATGCCAGGTCACACCCGTTTTTCTTCATGTAACGGACGACCGAGGCACCGTCGAACGAGCCCGTGAAACAGGTGATGGCCACATCCAGCGGAGAGCCGCGGAAGTTGACAACCCTGTGCCCGCGCCTGGCGATTTCCTCGCGGACCAGCGCGGCGTTATGAAGCGCCATTTTTTCAATCCGGTCGATTCCGATTTCCGCGAACTTCTCGATCGCCGCTCCCAGCGGGAAGATGGTCAACTGAGGGAGGGAGCCCTCCTCGTACCGCCGGGCGTGCTCAGGCAGGGTGAAATCGTACTTGTCGAAGTTCTTGTTCTCGACCACGGAGTTCCAGCCCACGAGCGCCGGGCGTACCTGGCTGATGAGCTGCTTGCGGATATAGAAAATCCCGCAGCCCTCAAAGGAGCAGAGCCACTTGTGGCCATCGGCCGCGAGGAAATCGACTCCCATCCTCACCACGTCAATCGGATGCACCCCAAGCGACTGAATGGCGTCCACGCACAGCAGGGCTCCCTTTGCGTGAACCGCATCCGCGAGGGCCTTCAGGTCGAACCGGAAACCGGTGGAAAACTCGACATGGGAGACGGAGACCAGCCGGGTCCGGCTGTCAATCGCCGCCACCAGATCCTCAACCCGGAGTTCCCCGTCCCTGGACGGTACCAGCCTGGTCTCCACTCCCCGGTGCCGGAGGTTCATCCAGGGATAAACATTCGAAGGATATTCAACCGCCGTGGTGACCACATTGTCACCGGACCGCCAGTCGAGGCCCTCCCCCACCAGCGACAGGCCGTGGGAGGTGTTCCGGACGAAAGCGACCTCTTCCGGCTGGGCACCAATGAACCAGGAGGCGATTTCGCGCACCTTCTCAATCCGCTGTTCCCACTCCACGTAGTTGGTCTGGGCCGTGCGGGTTGCCTCGGCGGCGAAATGGGCGGCCGCCAACATGGCCCGGGTCATCAC
>CAZSFB010000530.1:0-1890 GCA_964606035.1 uncultured bacterium
ACACGCAGGTCCTGTGATGCTTCAACCAGGCGGAAAGCCCGGGATCCAGTCGCCGACCCACAAGCTGGAAAAACGCTCATTCGCAGCTGTGCCCATTGAAGGCGGGTTGATCCTCGGGGCCACGGCATCAGGGGTCGATCTGTACGACCTTGCTGAATATCTCCGGCTCCAAGTCGGGGTGGATAGCGCTCTGAATTTGGATGGGGGTCCATCGACAGGGTTTTATATCCGCCATCCCCGGAAATCCGTCTCTATTGAACCGGTTTGGCCGGTCCCTAATGCGATATCGCTTACCCGGCGCGAAGGCTTGGCCAATTACCCTTGACGAATTACGACCCAATCCGTATCTTATCTGCAATGGAAGTTCGTTCTCCATACACGCTGAACCAACTCCTTGGTCTCCTCCTTAGTGGGGCCGGGGTGTTTTGCGTGTAGACGAACCAGTAACCGCAATATGAACACCCCGGCCCGGACAGGAGACCGGGGTTTTTTGTTGTTGCATTATCCGGCTAACAACCATCCAGTCGCCTGAAGATGAGGTAGCCGGGAAACAGGCAAGTCCGAGAGAGTAGATTGTTATGAGCGAAGTTATTACCAATAAAAGCAGGGTCTATATTTTTGACACCACATTACGCGACGGCGAGCAATCCCCCGGCTGTTCAATGAACACCCAGGAAAAACTCATCATGGCCCAGCAACTTGCCCGTCTGAATGTAGATATTCTCGAAGCAGGCTTTGCCATAGCGAGTCAGGGAGATTTCGAGGCGGTTCGGGAAGTCGCTCGGACGGTCAAGGGCCCACGTGTCATGAGCCTCGCCCGGACGGAGTTTGCGGATATCGACCGGGCCGCAGAGGCCGTAAAACATGGCGACCGGCATGGGATCCATACGTTTATCGCCACCAGCGACATTCATCTGAAATACAAGCTTCGAAAAACCCGGGAAGAGGTTATTACGGCTGCCGCCAGGGCGGTCGAGCGCGCCCGTTCCCACGTGGAATGGGTCGAGTTTTCAGCCGAAGATGCAACCCGTTCAGATCCGGAATTCATGTGCAAAGTGCTTCAGGCTGCGGTGGATTCGGGAGCGACTGTCCTCAATATCCCGGATACGGTCGGCTATACTATGCCGCACGAATACTATGAACTCATCACTACCATCCGGAAGGAGGTCCGAGGTGTGGATAACTGCATTATCAGTGTCCACTGCCATAACGACCTTGGTCTGGCCGTTGCCAATTCTCTGGCCGCTGTCCGTGCGGGTGCCCGCCAAGTGGAGTGTACTATTAACGGCATTGGTGAGCGCGCCGGCAATGCTGCAATGGAAGAAATTGTGATGGGACTGAGAGTCCGTCACGACATCATGCCCTATGAAACGGGAATTGTGACAGAGCAGATTTATCCCTCATCCAGGCTGCTTTCCAACCTGACTGGAATGCCTGTCCAGCCTAACAAGGCCGTCGTGGGAGCAAATGCCTTCGCCCACGAAGCGGGTATCCATCAGGACGGCGTTCTGAAGCACAAAATCACCTATGAGATCATGACCCCTGAATCGGTTGGCATTCCTCAGAACAAGCTTGTGTTGGGCAAGCATTCTGGCCGTCATGCATTCAGGGACCGGCTGAAGCATTTGGGCTTCGATCTCTCAGACGAGGAAATCGAAAAGGCATTCACAAAATTCAAAAACCTGGCTGATCTGAAGAAGGTGGTATACGACGAAGATATCGAGGCCATTGTCACTGGGGAACTGGTGGGTGCACATGACCGGATTCGCCTCGTCGCGCTGAATGTTTCTTCCGGCACCCAGCTTCGTCCCAATGCGACAGTAACGGTGCAGATTGACGGTGAGGAAAAGACTGCTGCCGCCTTCGGGGATGGACCGGTTGACGCCGCAC
>CAZSFB010000531.1:0-1888 GCA_964606035.1 uncultured bacterium
CCGGCACCGCTGGACACCGTGGTTGAGCACCGGCTCGCCGCCGATGCCATTGTCGCCCACAAGGTCATTGGCTGCGACGGCCTGTCCCGGATCGATTTCATCGTCACGGATACCTTCGAGAACTACGTTCTCGAGGTGAATACGCTTCCCGGCATGACAGAGCTGTCCCTGGTTCCGAAGATCGCCGCCCGGGCGGGGATCGCGTTCCCGGAACTGTGCGAGCGCATTCTCGATACCGCTTCGCTGAAGCTGAAAGGGTCTGCCCGGAGATGAGCCGCTCGATCACGCTGCGCCGTCCGGCAAACCGCCGGAAGAAGGGCTCGGACGGACCAGGACCAGCCTTCCGTGCAGGTCTGGCTCTGCTCGTGGCGGTGCTGGCGCTGGGGGCGTTTGCGGGCGGAGGCTATGCCCTCTGGCGGGCCGTGAGTGAGAGTCCCCACTTCAACCTCCGGCAGGTGATCGTACTGCACAATGACCGCGCCCCGGCGGAGGAAATCACGGCACTACTCGGTGTGGACGGCGATCAGAATATCTTCAAGCTGGACCTCGGGGCCCTCAAGGCGGACGCGGAACTTCATCCGTGGGTGGCGCGAGCACGGGTCTACCGGCGGCTGCCGTCCACGATCGTCGTGGATGTCACCGAGCACCAGCCGGTGGCAGTCCTCCAGAGCGGTGGCCTCTTTTACATCTCCAGCGGGGCGGTCGTGTTCAAGGCTGTCCGGAACGATGAGGATCTCGATTATCCGGTCGTGACGGGTCCCGATATTTCCGCCGTGAAAAGGGGTGACCCTGACGCGCTTCGGGGGATCCGCGAGGCGGTCGACCTTCTGGCTGTGGTCAGGGCCGGGGGAAGCCCCGATACCGGGAGTATCGAGGAGCTTCATTGGGACCGGAACCGCGGCGTGACTGTCTACTCAACAGCGGCAGTCCCGGTGGTGCATCTGGGAACGGCACCATGGGAAACCAAGTGGCGCCAGCTCCAGGCAATCTGGATGGACCTGGAGGAACGCAATCTTGACGTGAGGACGATCGAGTTCCGGTCCCAGCGGATGGCGGTTCTGAAGCTCCGGTTCCCGCCGCCTGTCGAAAAGGGCGGGAAGGCACCGGCCGGTCACGGCACCAGCGAGCGGCAGACCCCGGCGGAGGTTCGGATTCCGCTGGACGGTGCCGGGCACCATGGAGTGAAAACGCTCGAGATTTAATCCGGGGCCAGAAGGCTCCGGCAGAACTGTCAGAAGAAACGGTAACCAACGAGGGCGCGATACAGGGAGAAGCATATGGCGAAGCGGGATGAAATACTGGCGGGACTCGACATCGGCACGACAAAAGTCTGTGCCGTGGTGGCCGAGATCCGCGACAACGAGCTGGAAGTGATCGGCGTGGGCACAGCCCCTTCGCGCGGCCTGTCCCGGGGTGTCGTGGTCAATATCGAGCATACCGTCGAGGCGATCAAGCACGCGCTTTACGAGGTTGAGACCATGTCCGGGGTCAAGGTAGAGTCGGTTTATGCCGGCATAGCCGGATCCCATATCAAGGGGTTCAACTCAACGGGCCTTATCGCTGTAAAGAATGGCGAGGTTCGCGACGTGGACATTCACCGGGTGGTGGAAGCCGCCCGTGCCGTGCCGCTCCCGGCTGACCGGGAGATCGTCCACATCCTGCCGCAGGATTTCATCGTGGATGACCAGGACAATGTACGTGACCCGCTCGGCATGAGCGCCGTCCGGCTTGAGGCACGGGTCCATATCGTCACGGGGCTGGCTTCCAGTGTCCAGAATATCATGAAGAGCTGCCACCGCTCCGGCCTGCATGTGTCGGACATTGTGCTGGCCCAGATCGCCTCCGCCGAAGCGGTGCTCACGCCGGACGAAAAGGAACTCGGTGTGGC
>CAZSFB010000532.1:0-1847 GCA_964606035.1 uncultured bacterium
CCGCTTCGCGGACGGTGACATAACCCCGCCGCCCGGTAGGTTCCCCCGCTGTCAGATTTCGCACCCGGTCCCGACAGTTCCCCGCCAGGTGCGATGCCCGCCTGTTGCCTGTCTGCAGCATTCGGTCACGAGGACCAAAGACAGGTTCCAGATCAATATCCCGTAATCCTACCCTGATTTCACCTGATGGGAACAGTGATGCGCTTCATAATTGCAAGATTTTGAGCGATTCACGTGATGACGCGGCGCGCAGGCCCGCTATTGCTTCAGAATCACGGGTACCTGTCGCGGTTAAATACGTACATAACGTGCCGGATCGGTTATCCCTGCCAGTCTGAAACCTTCGAGCCGGATCCGGCAGGAGTCGCAGCGGCCGCAGGCCCGGCCGTCGGGGGCCGGGTCGTAACAGGAATGGGTTATCGAATAGTCCACGCCAAGCTCAAGGCCGCGGCGGATAATCTCATGCTTTCTCAACAGAATTAATGGCGTGTGTACGCGGAATGGTTCAGCGCCGTTCTGTGTCGCTGCTTCCACCCCTGCGCGGGTGGCGAGGTTGGCCAGCTTTTCGAATGAACGGATGAACGCCGGACGGCAGTCCGGATAGCCTGAATAGTCCACAGCATTCACACCGGCGAAAATATCGAAGGCCCCGGAGGCCTCGGCGAGGGAGAGCGCGAATGCAAGAAAGATCGTGTTGCGGGCTGGCACGTAGGTGACCGGAATGGAGGACTCCATTTCCGGAGCGGAACGGTCCTTGGGTACCTGGATCGCGGGATCCGTCAGGGCGGAGCCGCCGAAGGGCTTCAGGTCGAATTCGACCATCTCGTGCCGCCGGACCCCGAAGGCAGTGGCAACCTTGCGGGCCGCCTCGATCTCCCGTTCGTGGCGTTGCCCATAGCGTACCGTAAGCGCGATGGGATCGAACCCTTCGGTCCTTGCAATGGCGAGAGTGGTGGCTGAATCGAGTCCGCCCGAAAGCAGCACGACCGCCGGGCGCCCTGGCATGCTGTCAGCCCAGCCGTGCCACCTGCAGGTGGCGGCGGCGCAGCAGTTCTGGCAGGAAGTCGGTCACGTCCACGATGGCGTAGCCCCGCTCGCCGCCCACCGGACGGCCCAGTTCCTCGAGCTGCACATGGACTTCCTCAAGTTCTACCCGTTCGGGAAACTCAAGGTTGTGGTCGCCGGCCACCATGTACCAGTAGAAATAGCGTGCGAGGTTCTCGCAAGTGGGGACGCGAGCCGCTTCCGACACCGGCGGGGGAGCCAGAAGCAGTTCCGGGTGATCATTCAGAAAGGTGCCTTCAAGCTTCCGGGTGAGTGGATCGAGGGCCTTCTTCACGTCCAGAAGATTGATAATGACGCCGTTCGGGGCGATGGGCCCCTTGAAAACGAAGGTGACTTCCCACTCGTGGGTGTGACGGGTGGGCCGGAACTCAAGCATGTGATCCGCCTTGAAGCGGACCGGTGCATAGAAGCGGGCCATACTGAACCTGTTACGATCCTCCCGTCCGGTCTGGCGTCGCCATTGCGGAGAAGGAATCCTCTGAAGGCCGCCCGGTCGGGGGCCGTCCCAACTGCCACCACGGCCCCCCGGAGAGGGACCGGAGCAGTGGAGTTAGACCGGGCCGCTGGAACGGTCAACCGGTCATGAAAAGCGAGGAGCCATCCCGGTCAGGCCGGGATGGCTCCTCTGTCAGGCGCAACAGGTCCAGTCTGCGCCGTTATTCCCAGAAGGGGTCAGTCATAGGAACCGCTATCACAGTAGTAGGTATCTGCCAGGAAGCCGCCGAAGTAGAGCGCATCTCAAAATCTCCGCATGAGGATAACCGAGCAGGCGAGCTGTAGAA
>CAZSFB010000533.1:0-1844 GCA_964606035.1 uncultured bacterium
GCCCGTTCGCAGAATGCTGCTGGAAGGCTGGAGGTCCTGAGATAATCTTCCCATGCCTCGGGGAGCCGTTCGGGTGGAAGATTCCTGGCCTGAACCCATCGTGCCAGCGGGTGTGAAGGATCAATTTCCGCCAGTGCCCAGGCAAGGCGCACAGACCGTTCATCAGAACCTTCGGCGACAGACCGGCGAAGGGCTTCTGCGATCCAGGGCGTTCGAGCCGGTGGGCCGCCGCTGATGGTGGATCCAAGTCTTTCGAGCTCGTCTGAAGTGGAGTCTTCGAGAACGGCTATCCGGGTGCGCAGGGTTGCTGCCTCACGGCTGGTTTTCTCGCCGATCAGCTTGCGCGCTTCAGCGATGAAACGGGAATCAGGCGTCTCCTTTTGTCCGCAGGCAGCCACGTAGATAGCCGCCATCTGAAGATCCCGCTCGGCGGAAGGTGCCATCTGCACCAGGGTGGAAAGTACGGAGTCCGTTGTCGGATTGCCGGTAGGGAAAAAGGCCTGTAGTCCCGCCGGGATTGCCTCATTGGTGATACTGGATGAATCTGGCGAGCCGGCTGAAATCCGTTCGCCTACCTCTGACATGGGTTGCACGCTCCAAGACTCTGGAGCCGCAGAAGTATCCAGATAGGCGGACCTGGAATCGGTATCCAGAATATCGTCAAGAGTTCCCGGTTCTGACGGGGCGATGCCTTCCGGCGATGGCGCGGAAAATTCGTCCATTTCCCAGGAGCCCGTCTCGGCGGCGGGAACCGGCCCTGAGATACCTGTGGCTGCTTCCAGTGCGGGGTCAAGCGGTGGCGTGTCCACCAGTGGCCTGAGCGGTGCTGCCGATGGCGGGTTGTCCGGAGAGCCGGCAAATTCGTTCATGTCCCAGTCATCGTCGCCTGTGGACCGGGACTGGACCATTTCCACCGGTGCCTCAGGAGCCATGGCAACAGGTTCTTCGTCTGCCAGCGCTACTGGCTCTTCCTCGCGGCCAGCAGTCGATATCGAGGGAGCGGGAGGTACGGAACCGCCGGAGTTGAATTCGCCCAGATCCCAGCCGTCTCCAGCATCGTCTACAACTGCGGGAACTGGAGCGCTGGCTGGTTGATCCTGAACTGGCGGGGTGGACTTGGTGCCTCCGAACTCGTCCAGATCCCAGTCGTCACCGGCTATGGACGGTGCCACCGATTTTTCAGCAGGGGTGCCCGTTGTTGGAGTGGTCCGTGATTCCCATATATCTGGATTCGGATCCGGAATTTTCGATGTAGCACCTGTATTGAATGTCGGCTCAAGGGTGTATGGAGAAAGGGTCGCATCGTCAACCGGAGGAGCCGAACGGGTTGCGGCAAATTCATCCAGATCCCATGAATCCTCAGTGGCCGTTTCTTCCGAAGGCGGAACGGAGAGGAAATCGGAGGGTTCACCGGTCTTTTTTTCGTCCTGATCTGACATGGAAAACCTGTACGCCCGCCAATGCACTGGTGGACGATTTACCTTGTGGGAACCGGAACTTAGGCAATATACGCAACCTCCTGCACGGCGGCAACTCCGCCCGGCTTCTCAGCCAGTGGTTTGTGGTGTATGGGTCTAACCGGCATGGCCCTTCGTAACCGATTCCAGCAAACTCTTACCCGGGCACTTTCAGAAGCGGGCTTTCAGTCCGTGGCAGAGGCAGCCCGTGAGGCCGGTATTCCCTATGCAACCCTCCAGAAGGCGGTTTCGGGGGTTGTCGTCCCGACACCGGCCACCATCCGCAAGCTGGCCAGGCGGCTGGAACTGGACGCCAACCGTCTGGTCCGGTCAGCCTTGGAGGCTCGTGCCCTGGAGCACCGGCCAGACCGGCAGGAGCTTGACAGG
>CAZSFB010000534.1:0-1844 GCA_964606035.1 uncultured bacterium
CTTGGTGCGCGCCTGTTCGCCACCGGGGGCGGCCCCTGCGGCACCGCCATTTATATCAATGGTGCCATCCGCCACACGGCTGTGGTCCCGATCGCGGGCCAGCACATCACCAAGGACGTGGCCCAGGGCCTGAGAACCCCGAGCCAGGAGGCGGAGAAGGTCAAGATACAGCATGGCTGCGCCCGGGTTCAGATGGTGGGTGACGAGGAGATGATCGAGGTTTCGGGTGTCGGCGGCCGTCCGCCACGCCGGGTGGAACGCCGTACGCTCGCCCAGATCATCGAGCCGCGGGTGGACGAGATTTTTACACTGATCGACGGGGAACTGATCCGGTCGGGTTACAAGAACCTGCTGGCAGCGGGTGTGGTCATCACGGGCGGTACGGCTTCGATGCCTGGCATGGTTGAGGTAGCCGAGCAGGTGCTCGACCTCCCGGCGCGCGTGGGGGAGCCCTCCGGGGTCGGCGGGCTGGTGGACATGGTCCATGATCCCCGTTTTGCGACACCGATCGGGCTGGTCCTTTACGGCAGCAAATACCGGCAATTCGGGGCGGGAGCCCGCAACAGCCGGCGGTCAGGCGGCGAGGGCCTGTTCTCACGGTTCGGCAGGGGCGTGAAAGAGACGTTCGCCGAGTTTTTCTGAGTCCTATCGCACTGCGGCCGGGCGGTGGGGCGCCGGGCACGCGGTGGGGAGTGTTACTGTTCTCGAGGGCAGGGTTGGGGCCGGCACCCAGCAGACCAAGCCGGACCACAGGGAGTCAATGAGGAGTCATGAAAGAAAAATTTAATTTCGAGGACAGCGAGGAGCTGGGAAACCTGAGTCTGGATTTCCCGCATCCGGCCGGAGACGATGACGGACTTGAGGAGGTCGAGGTGATTGATGATATCACCCAGCCTCCGGAGGTCCGCATGGCAGAAGCCCCGGTGATGCCGCCACCCGTGGTAGCCACTCCGGCGCGGGCATTCGATTTCACCGATCCAGCTGCGGAAGCCTCACGCGTCGTGAACATCAAGGTGATCGGCGTGGGCGGTGCCGGCTGCAATGCCATCACTTCCATGATCGACAACGCCATGGTTCACTGCGTGGATTTCATCACGGCGAATACGGACCTCCAGGCGCTCGACCGCTCGAAGGCGAAGCTGAAGGTCCAGATTGGCCGCGACTGTACGCGGGGCCTGGGAGCAGGCGCCCGGCCCGACATGGGCCGCCAGGCCGCCCTTGAGGACCGCGACCGAATCCGCGAGGCGATCCAGGGTGCGGACATGGTGTTCGTCACCGCTGGCATGGGCGGAGGTACCGGAACCGGAGCCGCTCCTGTCATCGCCCAGATCGCGCGCGAATGCGGTGCGCTGACAGTGGGTGTCGTCACCCGGCCGTTCCCGTTCGAAGGGAAACCCCGTGCGCGGAACGCCGAGGGAGGGATCGCCGAGCTCCGCCAGTCGGTGGATGCGCTCGTCACGATCCCAAACTCGCGGCTTCTGGCACTTGCCGGCAACAAGATGTCCATGAAGTCTGCCTTCCTGAAGGCCGACGAGGTTCTCGGACAGGCCGTGAAGGGTATTGCCGACATCGTGACCGAAAGCGGTCTGGTGAACGTGGACTTCGCCGACGTGCGGACGATCATGGAAGGTGCGGGTCTTGCGCTCATGGGAACGGGTATGGCCAAGGGCGAAAGCCGTGCAGTGGAAGCCGCCAGAATGGCCGTCAACTCGCCGCTCCTCGACGAGGTATCCATCCACGGAGCGATGGGTGTGCTGATTAACGTGACCGGTTCGTCGGATTTCACGCTTGCCGAGCTGGACGAGGCGACTTCGCTGATCCAGAAGGCCGCCCACGAGGATGCC
>CAZSFB010000535.1:0-1841 GCA_964606035.1 uncultured bacterium
TTCCAGAACGACGACGTAAACGCAGCTCGCCGGAACGAGCGCCTCCGGCACCCAGAGCTTGTCCCGGTGGTACAGGGCGGCGCCCGTGAGCCATTCGGTGTCGAGTTTCAAAACCCCCGCCCAGAAATAGAACAGCACCAGAAGGTGCGGGATCAGAACCCGCTTGTACGGGAACAGCAGGAACGCCAGCGCGATCCAGTTCGCCATGTAGTGCTGGTTCAGCCGGAGCCGGAAATCCTGCATCAGGACCAACACCCGCACGGCATTCACGACGAGCAGCAGCCAGTATCCCCACTCCACTCGCTCCCGGCGCAGGAAAAAATATCCCGCCGCAACCGACAGCCCCAGGTAGGCCCACATGACAAAGCCCACGTCCCAGGCGGACAGGAACCTGTAGGCGTGGCAGTTCTCGAAAAAGGGCCAGCAGACGGGCGGAACATCCCGGCTGATGATCTTCGTGATGTCGTGCCGCACCGTCCAGTGCAGGAATGTCACCACGTTGAGCGCGGCCAGCGCCACGCCGTAAAAGCGGAGCACCCGGTCGTCCCGGATCTCCCCGATCTGGCGCCGGAACCAGTCCATGATCTTTTCGATGGCCGTCATCACCCAAAACCCTAGCACACGCCGGGGGGCGCTTTCCCAACGGGACCGCTTCCGGCTACATCCCTTCCGGTTCCAGGCGTCCCCCTGCCCCGGTGGCGAAACTGGTATACGCAGCGGACTTAAAATCCGCAGGCCCTAATCCGGCCGTGCCGGTTCGAGTCCGGCCCGGGGCACCAATCCAGCTTCAGGTGAAAGCCGCTACCCATAAAAGTGCCGGGGTGGTCTGGCCAACGCCGGTCGGTTTTGATAAATATCACCACTGGCAAGTCACTTCGCCAGCCGGACAGGGCCTTCGGGTTGCGGCAGCGTTTGGCCCTCGCTTCCGGCCGAGGTAGACGAGGAAATGCGGGAAGCGGGTATCCGGTTTTGTGAGTTACATTGATTGGCAGGAAAAGTTCGTACTCGGTGTCGAACCTCTCGACCAGCATCACCGGAATCTTGTGGATCTCATCAATGACTACCACATGGCCGTTGAAAGCGGGCTGGATGAGGAACTGCTGGTCAGGATATTCACCAGGCTCCGGGATTATGCCGAGTACCATTTCAGCGTCGAAGAGGCCCTGATGGCCCAGAACGACTTTCCCGCAACAGCCAGCCATCTTGCACAGCACAAGGCGTTCACGGAAAACATCGGGCAGCTTGAATCCAGCTTTGTCAGGGACCACCGGGTCAGCCAGCAGGTGCTTTCGTACCTGAGAAACTGGCTGGTGCAGCATATCCTGGTCATTGACCGCGAGCTCGCCGAACACGTCAAGTCGCACACGGCTGGCAGTTCCCCCGGCTGATAACGATACGGAATGCTGCGGGGTCGGCAGCCCTTTCTCCTCCATATCCTGACCCCCGTCATCGCCGGAAAGGCCCGGACCGGCTAGGGTGCGTCATCTGCCTATGGACCAGCCACCGGCACCCTCCAGCCCGAACCCCGCCCAGCCCTCACGGGTCTGGGCGGCGCTCCAGATACGGCCGGAAGAAACCGGGCGAACCCTCATTCTGTTCGCCTACCTTTTCTCGGCGAGTGTCGTTTTCACCACCGCCCGCACGGCCCGCGACGCCCTGTTCCTGAACGAGTTCCCCTTGAGCTGGCTGCCGTGGCTCATGGTGGCGTTCGGCGTGGGCTCGGCGCTGATAGCCCCTTTCTATTCACCGCTCGCCGACCGGTTCCGGCGCGACCGGTTCAACGCCGCCTTCGCCGCCGCGCTCGCCGTGAGTTATCTCGCCGCCTGGCTGCTGATCTGGCT
>CAZSFB010000536.1:0-1827 GCA_964606035.1 uncultured bacterium
GTCAGGGCACCAGTGACGACCTTCCCATGGAACCGCTTCCGCGCAAACTCAATGGCAACGGGGTCCTTGTCTATTCCTACAGCCTCGCCGAACGCTTCAAGCGCAGGCAGGTTGGAACCAGTTCCACAGCCTGCATCAAGGACTTTCCCCCGGACACCGGCCTTCTGGAGCAGGCTGGTGACAATTGCCCGTTTCCCGCGGAACCACCAATGCCGGTCCTCCACGGCCGACATGGCCTCGAACTCAGAGGCCTGCATTGGCTCAATGGTATCATTCATTTCCGGCCGCCGGCCGCCTTCAGTTCACGACCGATCATCGAGCGTATCCGGAACAGGCTCCCGACCATAATTACCCCGTCGTGGAATACCCGCACCTTGCTCCCCGCACGGTCACGCCAGGTCACTGGCACTTCCACTACCCTGAGCCCGCTGCGAAATGCCCGGTAGACCAGTTCGAAATCGAATCCGAAATGCGCGGTCTGGAGCATCTCTACATGCCCCCGCATCGTTGCCGCCCGCATCGCCTTGAAGCCACATTGGGTATCATGAAAGGGAACCCCAAGGATCACTCTCACTACCAGATTGAAGCAACGGCCCAGCAATTCCCGGTACAATGACTGGTGAACTTCAAGCCGCGCCCCCTTGATTGCCCTTGAACCCATCGCAAGATCTGCCCCTGAATCGAGCGCCGCCTTGAGTGCTTGAAAATCTGTTGCTGGTGTGGATTCATCCGCATCACTGAATAGCCAGATATCACCCTTGGCCGCCAGAAGTCCCTCCCTGACTGCTGCACCCTTACCCCGGTTGGGGAAATGTTCGATCAACCTTAATTCCGGAGCCGTCTCCATCTGCTTCCGGATTACTGCCGCGGTACCATCCTTTGAACCGTCGTTAACCACGACAATCTCGAATGGAGTGCCCTGCCCCCGGAAATAGTCCAGAAAACTCCTGAGCGTCGGCGGCAACCGTTCTTCCTCGTTATATGCGGGGATCACGACGGAAATCAGGGCCGGCTTCATCCGAACAGCCCTTTCTTCTGGGTTTTCTTGAGGGTTTCCACCTTCTGAACCCCCTGCTGTGCGATACGAAGACTGGCATCGATGCGAAGCGCCTTGTTGAACTCCATGAGAGCGAGATCAAGCTTGCCCTCGTCGACCAGCAGCCACGCACGGTAGGCGAAACCTGACGCACACCGCGGGTCTCTCACAACCGCCGCATTCAGCATTTTCTTCACGGTTGCCAGCACTGCACTGTTTCCCCGGTTCCGGGGGTTCTTGTACAGGGCCCAGGCATGACTGACCTCGTGAGCAGCAACCCCCGGCTGCAGACGACGGGCGATCTCGAACTGCTGAACCGCCGAATCCCATTCGTCCGTTTCCATCAGCGCAAGACCACTCTGGAAGGCGACATCCGCCTGGAGTGTCTTTCCCCCGGCAGAGCCTTCACCAGACATCAGCTTCTGGGTCGAGAGCTTCTGGTCATAGGCTTCCTTCTTCTTGATGTCCGAAAGGGTTTCGAATGCGGCCGAAAGTTTTTCCAGCAGTTCCTGCGCACGGCCCATCACATCGCCCGACGACATGATGAACTTGTCAGGCGAGAACTTGCGCTGCAACTCGAAATACCTTTTCTTCGCATCCTGAAACTTGAACCCGTTTTTCTGTGTGCCAAGCAGCTCGTAGTAGTTGACCCTTTTTGCCCGCTCCAGTTCATCAAACAGTTCATTCTCAAGGGTCCGCTGCGGGTCAGAAGCGGCCGACGCCGGTTGTGGCTGGACCGGAGCCGCTTTGCCCCGGATACCCGTAACCACCGCATCCAGGTCATCCGCCAG
>CAZSFB010000537.1:0-1824 GCA_964606035.1 uncultured bacterium
CCCGGCAGGAACTTCAGAAAGAGTCAGCCGGACTCAAGGACCTCATCGGGATGCGCTCGGAGCTATCCAGCCGTCGCGCCGAGGTCCAGAAAGCCCTCTTCGAGGCCATCAAGGAAATCGAAAAGGGTGAACAGGCAGAACGAAACTTGTCGGACCGGACTGACGATCTGACCCGGCGGCAGAAATCGTTTGAAAACGATCTGGCAGACCGGGAAGGGCAGCTTGCCGAGCTGAAGCAGGCGAGTTTCGGATTTGAATCAGAACTGAAAGACGCTACCGCCGCACGGGAAGCGTTGGCTGTGCGAGTGGCCGGGCTTGAGAAACGCCTTCATGAGCAGGAAGCGGCCGAAGCCGGTGCTTCGGAGCGTCTGGACCAGATTCGCCGGCAGCATTCGAGCGAATCGGCAAAGCTGGAATCGCTTCGCCAGCTCGAGGCCCGTTACGAGGGCTACGATGAGGGTGTAAAAGCGATCATGCTTCATGCCGAGCACCGTCTGGCCCATGAGGGGAAGAACGGTATCTACGGTCTGGTTGCTGATGTGATCGAGCCGCAGACGGACGTGGAAACGGCAGTGGAAAGCGTACTCGGTAGCCGCCTCCAGTCGGTGGTGGTGAAGAGCCACGAGGTGGGGACTGAGGCCGTGGACTATCTGAATCAGCTGTCCGTCGGCCGTAGCACCTTCGTTCCCCTGTCGGGCCGTGCCTACTATGCTGAAGGAATCCAGGGCGGTGACGTGCCGGGCCTTCTCGGACCGCTCCGGGACCGCGTCAGCGTGAAAGAGGGCTTCGATCCGGTTGTTGACGTGCTCCTTGGCGACGTGTTGCTGGTGGATAACCTGGACAACGCACTCAAGATTTGGTCGAAGAATGGCCAGCGGCAGATGCTGGTCACAATGCAGGGTGAACTTGTTGATGCCAAAGGAGTGATCACAGGCGGCCGGCTTCCCGAAGAGTCCGGAATTCTCAAGAAAAAACGGGATCTCCGGGAAATCGACCACGCCGTACGAAAGCTGGCCGCCGACCTGAACCTTGCCGAGAGTGATCTCGCCGGGGCCCGTGAACAACGGATCGCTCTGGAGGCCGAGATTGAGCAGGCCCGTGCCGATCTGCACCGCGAGGATATCCGTGTCGTCAAGGGCGGGAGCGATCTCGAGCAGGCACGAAAACGCGAGGAGCAGCTAACGGCCGAAGTATCTCGTCTCCGGGCCCAGCTGGACAGGGTTCGTGAGGAGGCGGCGAAACTGGCGAACGAGCGAATGACCCTAGCTGAGCGGCTCGCAACACTTCGTGTGTCCCGTGAGGATCTCGCCAAAGAGTCCGATGCCGGTGAAAAGCGGTTCGCGGAAGCGGAAGAGACCGTCCGCAGGGCTGAGAATGGCCTGGGTGAACTCCGCCAGAAACTGGTTCAGATAGAAAGTGGCAGCCAGCGGCTTGCGGAACGGCATGCGCGGCTGGAGCAGGAGAAGGCTGAACGGGGGAAATCCCTTGAGGCACTTGCAGCTGCGGAACTTCACCGGCAGGCGGAAATCGAAGAAAAACGCCGGGAGTTCGAGGAACTGAAGGAGCTACTGGCCGGGGTCGAGACTCAGAAGGAAAGGCTTTCTGTTGAGGTGACCGGGGCTGTTGCGGCCTATGAAAACATGCGGTCCCAGACTGCCGACCTGGAAACCCGGCTCCACCGCACACAGGACTCGCTAAACGAGGTGCAGGAACAGCTGGTCCACTGGCGGGCGCGAATGAATGACCAGAACACCCAGCTGGACTATCTGGCACGGGAGGTTCGGGAGCGGTATGAAACGGACCTTCCGCTCCCGGAAGCCACCG
>CAZSFB010000538.1:0-1819 GCA_964606035.1 uncultured bacterium
ACCGCCGTTCGGACGGCCATACGACACCGGCCATTGAGCCATTCTTCAGCGGCTATATCCGCCAGGGCGACGTGCAGGGGCCAGTTGTAGCGTACGTGATTGACGCCAATCAGACGGCCGGAGAACGGTGTCCGACACTGTCGGTGTCACGGCAGGATATAGATCTGACCGATCCGACCAAGGGTTATTCCATTGTCGTTCCGCAGTCCCAGTCAAACGTGTCCCCGGCCGATCCCATCCGCGCCGCGCTTGCAGCCATGAATAACTGGAATAGCGTTCAGACCCTCCGGAGCAACAGCGGAGGTGGCTCCATTGGTGGACTGAGTAATGCCGCTCCAAGGGTGCCGGGTTTCAAGTTCGCCCAGGCAGATATTCATCCCTGTGATGGAAACTTTGCTGCCCAGATACTGGCGGCAAACCAGTTTGATAATAATCCGTTTACAGCACCGAATGTTACCGTGATCGATGCAGATGACCTTAGCGTGGAGCGTTATGAATTCCTCGGCTTTGACGACTATATCGTCATCAGCGACAACACCGGGCCGATCTACGACATTGATGATGCGGACGTGGATAATGGTTTTGCGCTGAACCCGATCGACGGCATCAACCAGATCATTTATGACAGTTCGGACGGCGACATCGGCGAGCAGCTGAACCTGCCGTCCGGTGTGGTGATGGTTGTGTTGCCTACGGTAGACCGCAACGGCATCAACAATACGCTCTACCGTGCCCGTGGCATGGCCCACGGTGCCATCCGCGATGCCGACATCCTGATCACGGGTAAGGGCCTTTCCATCGCTTCCGGATTTGGTGGAACAATGGAAGGATTGCTTGCCAACGCCCTGGGCCACGCGATCGGGCTCGATCATTCGCCGTTGTATGCATCTGAAAACGAATTCCTGCAGCCCGCGATGTTCCCGTTCCGGGAGGAGTTCCCGCTTTCGGCGCCCAGCCTTGTCCGTTTCCTGGAGGCTGATGACGAAGCGGCCATGCTGATGATGTATCCGGGTGAGATACTGAACGACCTCAAGTCCTTTGCAACTGCGGGAGGTGCCGGTGTCCTGAACTACAATCCGGGTGGCGGTTTCGATTTCAACCAGATCGGCGTTGAGCCTGGCGATGTCGTGGTGAATGAAACCACGGGGAACAGCACGACGGTTGCCTCGGTAGCCACGCCGACTTCGCTGAATCTGTCCGATGGTGCTTTTGTCTTTTCGGCGGGTGATGCCTTCCGGATATATGGAAGTCTGATAGGCAGCGTGACGGCTGCAGGTATCAAGGGGACGACCACCGGCATCGTTTCCGGCGCTGCTGATGGCATGATCGCCGGCACGGCGATGGTTTCCATTTCCGGGACCTCGGATGCAGCAGGAAGCTCAACGGACCTGACCGATGCAGGCGGACTGTTTGTCACCAACGGCGTGGGGGCGGGAGCCCTGGTTGTTAATTACACCGGCGGCTTTATTGCGACTGTGACCGGGGCCCCGGCGTCCGAGAGCCAGCTGACCCATACGGATGTCACGCCGTCCGTGTGGGCGGTAAATGATGTTTACCGGATTATCGGAAATCTGGCGGCCGGGACGGCCAGCGGCAATGTCCTGGCGAGTGCTTCTGTCGATTTCTCCGATGGCGCCCTGGGTATTGCTCCGGGCGATGCGGTGCTGAATGCGACGGACGGATCTGTTGGGACGGTGACGTCCGTTACTGCGTACGCGCTTGGCCTGAGTGGTCTCGCTGGAGGTTCCGACAACCTCTTTCAGTTCGGTGACCAGTACCGTGTGGTCGGGCCTGGTGTGCCGACGACCGCCAGCGCGAC
>CAZSFB010000539.1:0-1818 GCA_964606035.1 uncultured bacterium
GAATCAGGAAACTGCCCGAAGCCGTGGGCTGCAGCAGTGCGATGAACTTGTAAAGGTGAAGGAAGAACTGGACGGATTATCTGTGGAGGTGCGCCGGCAGGGCGGGAAACCACAGTGGGTGTCTGAGTAGCGCAAACTATCGGTTATTCACGGTATTCTGTCACTCGCCGGTATCCGGCTCCTGGGATGGGTAGGGCGGAGGGACTTCGGGAGCCCCTGCTGAGGGGCAGGTCGCAAGCTGCTTCATCTTTGCGGCATCAAACGGCTTCTGTTCATGGAATGCTCCATGGCATTTGAGGCACTTGTCGTTTGATACGATCCGATCCGGCCGGGCCGAAAGCGGGTCTGCCACATGGGCAGCGGCTGGCCCATGACAGCTTTCGCATTGAACGTTTCTAAAAAACTCAGGAACAACAGAACCCTCATAACCTCCGGGCTCATTGAAACCCAGGCTGTGACAGCCAATACAGGTGGTATCGGTGTGGCTTTTAACGTCTTCCAGCGTCTCCATCGCGTGAGCGTGGGGGTGTTTGGACCAGTATTCATGCTGTAGCTGGTGACAACTCACGCATGTTTTTGCTCCTGCGAATACTGGGCGCTCATCAGCAATTGCCTTGGCCGCCCTGCGGCCATGCTGGGCGATGGCCTCCTGGATCATCCGATCCTTCATCTGGTTGATTACACGGCGGATTTCCCGATCCTCGTTCAGTTTGGCATCGACCGGAATCAGCTCTGGCCTGATTGTTGACACAGGTGAATCTTCCGGGGTGAGCGCACCTTCTGCCTCAAGAGTAAATGAAGACGCGTCCTTGCGGGCACCCACATTGATCCGTGCGACATGCCGGCCAAGCGTCGTAGCGCCAATGTTGAAAGAGCCCTTGGGGAGAGGAGTTGGGACTCCCATCGTATCGTATGCGGCACCGGCTACAAGAATGGGTCCGAACCTTTCTGCTATGCGGTTGTGGGTGATGGAGGTGGCGTTTGAGAGCACAATAACCATGTCATGGGTTTCTCGAAGGGATGGCACGATAGTGGCGAGGGCGTCAACCGGGGGATCGACCTGAAGGCCGTCGGGGAGCCGGGTGCCGGTTGTTGCGGGCATTTCCGCAATACCGGTAACAGCGATTTTCAGACCAGCACGATTGAATGAAATATGGCTCGGGGCCAGAAGACGTCTGTCGGAGCCACGCAGATTGGCAGAGACCACCGGTAAACGGGCGCTGCGAAGCATGGCAATCGTTTCGTCTATACCGAGCTGCAAGTCTTGTACGGTCAGGTTCAATGCATCGAGACCCTGTGTCCCGGCACCTTGCGCCAGTGTTCGCGCACGCAAGAGTCTCTGGCCATGGTCAAAGCCAGTGGAGGGCTGGTCAGGATACAGCAGATTCCCGTATTCAAAATACAGGTAGTTGTGGCGATACTGTTTTCTGGCGTCGCTGATTATGCGAGCCCGCCGTGCTAATCCCCCGAGCTGTCCCTTGACGCATCCGCAGGGCTCGACGGTACCGGCAATATTGCCCGTGAGGTCTATCACCAGATTTATGGGGTCATTGATGGGACGGCTATTCCCTGGAGTGCATTCTGGCAGGGCTACCAGGCACAAAAGGGCAATGCACAGAAATGAATATGGCTTCCGGCCAATCGCAGTCACGGTATGCTCAGTGTAGCCATTCAGCCTCAGTTTTTCGATGTGTCCGCATCAGAATAGGGGCCACTTGGGAAAAGGCGCTTATTCACGGGAGAAAGAGGAAAAGAATCCAGTGAGGCCGCTATTTGCGATCTCGATGGGCATGACTCCGGAAGGGTTATCTTGATAAG
>CAZSFB010000540.1:0-1813 GCA_964606035.1 uncultured bacterium
AACCGCTGGCCCGCGTGGAGGGCCGTCTTTCGCTCGTCCCCTCCGACACTGGCGACGAGGCAACCCAGATTCCCACGCGCAACCCGCATCTTAAGGAGTCGATGCACACGCTTGCTGCCATCGAGGCGGAGGTGATCGAGCTGGTGCGGAAGCTCCGGGCCCGCGGCCCGCTCGCCAGTGCTGAAAGAAAGCGCATCCTGGCGCTGGTACAGCGGATCATGGGTGTGGACCGCGGCATGGCGGACCTCATGGCCCGCCGCCTCGGCCGCCTGGGCGACACGGCCGAGACCCGGGGCACCCGGTTTCTCTCCAAGGTCGAGAAACTGATCGCCTGAAGCCGTCCTTTTAAGACTCTCCATCCGCCTGGAATCTCTGGCGATATTAGGGTGTGACAAGTTTCCGGATGAACTTTCCCGCATGATGTCCGCATGCACGTTCGCCGGGTCCAAATCGCCCGCCCCGGCCGGCGCTACCGGTGCGAACTGGAGGCCGTGAGAGACAAGCGGCGAGGGCCGGGCCGGCGAGGGTTAACGGCCGCGGTCAGGGCAGTCTGGACTCTCACTCGGTTTGGCTCAAATTTGCGGGGGCAGGTCAGTAGCCCCGCTGGTTTTCATTTCGGCAGGGACAAAAGCGTTCCCCCCGCCACAGCTTCAGTTGCCAGGGCGGAGAGATACAGGCCGGCACCGTAAATGGTATGAGTCATCAGGCTCTTCAGGCTGTTGAAGACGGGTCTCGGGGTTTTTGACGAGGCGATTCCCGCCCCCAGAGCCGGCTGAAGGATGAACAGCGGGGCGACAACCGTGACGATGCCGGTCAGGAATGCTGGCGCCGGAGATGGTGACCTCGCCCATTCCAGACCGTGTACGGAAATCAGCAGGGCGGCGAACGTGATTCCGATCGAATAGTGCGCGCACCATCCGAGCAGCCGTTCGCCTCTCACCGGGGCGGCCTTCGCAATGCCATCGTGGACGAACCTGCCTTCAGGCAGGTGCCCGATCCAGCGGCCGAGAAGGGCAAAGTCCAGGGACGGAATTCCAAACCGCCTCAGCAGCACGGCCCAGAGATCCATGACGACCGTCGCACCGGCGCCGATGCTGACGGTC
The DNA here is from genome assembly GCA_964606035.1 of uncultured bacterium. GTDB lineage: Bacteria > JAGRBM01 > JAGRBM01 > JAGRBM01 > JAHCIT01 > CAZMGV01. Next base: position 1,104 of record CAZSFB010000540.1, read on the forward strand.
CGGAAAACGAATTCTGTGGTTTCACTCATCGTATTCTCCCTGAAAGTTTTTCGATGGTCCCGGAGGGTCAGTTGCTCGCTCTGCTGCCGGCGGCTTCATTGCGCCAGCAGTCACAGACCACTTTTGTTATAAAGGAATGCGGGCTCCCTGATAATTGCCATTCTGGTTGACTCATTGATACCTGATAGGTATCAATTTGCGATGGACTTTCACAGGCTTAGGGCGTTCGTGGTGGTGGCCGAGTACCTGAACTTCAGGAAAAGCGCCGAGATACTGGGAATTTCCCAGCCTCCGCTGACGCGCCTCATCTCCTCGCTGGAGGATGAACTTTCGACGCCGCTGCTTGAGCGCACCACAAGGCAGGTGAAGCTGACCAGTGCCGGGATGTATCTCCTGAAGGAGGGGAAAGAGATCCTGTCGAGACTCAAGGCGGCCGAGAGCGAAGTCCGGGCAATCGGAAAAATCCGGTCCGGGCATATCGCCGTAGGCTTTTCCATGACGTCATTCCTGGCGCGTCTGCCGGGTATCATCGACGGGTTCAGGGAGCGGAATCCGAAGCTGAGGCTCGAACTCCATCAGGGATCACGCCGGAACATCCTCTGCGGAGTCCGCGACGGCAGCCTGGATATCGGATTCGTGGAGGGAATCGTACCGGACAAGGGGATGGAAAGTCTTCTCGTCAGGGATGAAGCCCTCGGGGTGTTGCTCCC
>CAZSFB010000541.1:0-1804 GCA_964606035.1 uncultured bacterium
AAGTGCCCTTCCATTTCCGGTGAACAGCCACCCTGAATACCGGGATGAACTGTCCCGCTTCGCCGCGACCCTTGGCATTCCTCTGGTAACCGGCGGGCTGTTTTCTGAGCCCCTATCCAGCGGACTTAATCGCTGGTTCAATTCCCTTTACGTGTTTGAGCCGGGTGACCGGCTGGGGCCCACTGGCCGCTATGACAAGGTCGAGCTTGTGCCGTACGGCGAGTACGTTCCTTTTTCGTTCCTAAAGCCGGTGCTTGAGCTGTTCGAGCCGGCTGCCACTGAGGGATTCACGCCGGGACATTCGCCATCGCCATTAAAAGCCGGCGGCTGGAAGCTCGCGCCTCTCATCTGTTACGAGGCACTTTTTCCATCGCACGTGCGTGGGCTGGTGAACCGGGGGGCGGATATTCTTGTGAATCCCACCAATGACGCCTGGTTTGGCCGGACCAGCGCGCCCGAACAGCTTCTGCTGATGTCGTCACTTCGGGCGGTGGAAACCCGGCGTTACCTCCTGCGGGCTGCCAATACAGGCATTACGGCAATGGTTAATCCTGCCGGAAACCTGCATGACATGACGGTTCTGGATACCGATTCAGCCCGGACTGTCACCGCGGGGCCACCGGCCGGGAAGTCACTTTATCTCTGGTGGGGTGATGGTCCGGTCTGGCTGTTTCTCGCTATGACCGGAATGCTTGCATGGCGAAACAGTCGAGCCCGCCTATCGGGGCGAGCTCGCACTGGCTGACAGGATCAGCGGATGGTCAGGCTGATGCTTCCCAGTTCTCGAATTTGAGAATATCCAGCTCCTGGAACCGGTTGCGCAGGTCGCCTGTGAGCAGGCCGATCCGTTTCAGGTTCGGCACGATCTTGGAGAACAGCATCTTCCGGAACTCGCGCATGGCGGGTGAATTCAGGGACAGCTCCAGGCACCGGTCCACATCAAATCCCATCTTCTGCCACACTTCGAGTCCATTGAACCGGTCACGCATGAGCACACACGCCTCATAGGCAAAGTCCTGCCGCTCCTTGAACTCCTTTTCGCTCATGTCGTTGTAGAGGCCGCGCAGGCTCATGACACCGAAAGCGACATGACGGGCCTCGTCGAGCATGACGTGCTTGGTAAGGTCCTTGATCAGGGGTTCCTTGGAAAAGGTATGCATGAAGTTGAACGCGGCGAGCGCCAGCCCCTCCACCATGATCTGCATCCCGAGATATTTCATATCCCAGCGGGAATCCGCGAGAATGAGATCGAGAAGCTTCTTCAGATGTGGATTGACAGGGTACTCCAGCTCGACCTTGTCCCGGAGGTACTTGTCATACACTTCCACGTGCCGGGCTTCGTCCATTACCTGGGTCGCGGCGTAGTATTTGGCATCAATCCACGGAACCGCATCCACAATCTGGGCGGTGGCGAGCAACGCCCCCTGTTCACCGTGCAGGAACTGTGAAAGGGTCCACGAAGTGAATTCGTGCCGCAAGTGCTTCACATCCCGGTCATTCAGCTTTTTCCACATGTCCGTGCCGTAGATGGCAATCTGCTGGTCGGGGGTGTTCTCGGCCTCTGGATCAACATCAATGGACCAGTTCAGGTCTTTCTGGCCGTCCCACTGTCCATGCTTTGCCTTTTCATAGAGGCTGCGAAGGTCTTCACGCTGAGTGTCGTAGTTCCAGGAATAGAGCGTTTCGAATCTGGTTTCGACACGATCCAGGGCCTGATCGAGGTTTCTCGGAAGCGGCTGACTCATGGGCATCTCTCCTTAAAAAAACGAATCCGGCGACGGAATTTTGACGCTGTCCCATATGC
>CAZSFB010000542.1:0-1795 GCA_964606035.1 uncultured bacterium
CGCTGAAGCCACTTCACGGCCATGGCTCGTTTTCGCCGACCCACCCTATGCGAAGACCGATTACGACAGGCTCCTTGCCTTGATTGATGTGTCGGGTAGCATTCCGCCCGGTTCGCTGGTGGTGGTCGAGTATTCCTCCCAGAATGGCCCCGGTTCCGGAGGAACCCTGACCCGGCTGGAGAAGGTTTCCAGCCACGCCTGGGGTGATACCCGGGCGACGGTCTACGAGGTCCGGCCGGCAGCCAGGGAGAACACCGCTCCGTGAGAACAGCCGTTTACGCCGGATCCTTTGATCCGCCTACCAATGGTCACCTGAACGTGATCGAGCGTGCCGCCAGCATCGTGGACCGGCTTATCATCACGATCGCCAACAACACGTCCAAGAATGCCGCCTTCACGCCGTCCGAGCGGGTGGAGATGGTCCGTGAGCTGGTGAGTGGCCTCAAGAACGTGGAAGTAGCTCTCTTCGAGGGACTCCTTGTGGAGTTCATGGCCGCCCAGGGAGCCCGGATCATCATCCGCGGTGTCCGCTCTTTCTCCGATTTTGAGTACGAGTTCCAGATGGCGCTCTCCAACAAGCAGATGCGCCCGGAGATCGAGACCCTGTTCATGGTCACCGACAGCCGCTATTCGCACCTCTCCAGCACACTGATCAAGGAGATCGTCCGGCTGGGGGGCGAGACCCATGGCATGATCCCGCCAAGCGTCGAGAAGCGGCTCCGGGAAAAACTCAGAAAAGGCTGACCCACGGCCGTCTTAAGGCGGTCTTGTTCCCACCCGGATCACCGGCTAGAGGGAACCCGTCCGGCCGGGAATCTCCCTGAAGAAGCCCGCGCCGGTGGAGCCATTCCATGAAGCTGAAGCTCGCTTCCCGAAACTCGCGCATCCAGCCCTCAGCCACCCTCGCCATCACGGCGAAGGCCAACGAGCTGAAGGCAAAAGGAATCGACGTGGTCGGCTTTGGTGCGGGGGAGCCCGATTTCGATACTCCCGACCACATCAAGAATGCCGCCAAGGCAGCCCTCGACAAGGGCCAGACCAAATACACCCCGGTGGGCGGCACGAAGGAACTGAAAGAGGCTATCTGCGCCAAGTTCAAGCGCGACTACAATCTTGAGTTCACCCCTGGCGAGGTTCTCGTCTCGGTGGGCGGCAAGCACTCACTGTTCAACATTTTCATGGCCCTGATCGAGGAAGGTGACGAGGTCATCATTCCGGCCCCTTACTGGGTCAGCTACCCCGAGATGGTGGCATTTTGTGGCGGCACTCCCGTCTGCGTAGACACGCAGGAGTCTAACGGCTTCTGCATGACCCCGGCGGAGCTGGAAAAGGCCGTCACGCCGCGGACGAAAATATTTGTCCTCAACTCCCCGTCCAATCCCACGGGCGGCATGTATACCGAAGACCAGATCCGGGCGCTGGCGAAGGTGCTGGAAAAGCATCCTGATATCTGGGTCGTCTCTGACGACATCTACGAGAAGCTCATCTATGACGGCATGAAGTTTTTCTCTATCGCCACGATCTCGCCCGAATGGCGCGAGCGGACAGTGATCTGCAACGGCATGAGCAAGGCCTACTCGATGACTGGCTGGCGGATTGGTTTCACGGCCGCGCCGAAGGCACTCACCGCCGCCATGGACACGATCCAGGGTCAGAGCACCTCGAACCCGACTTCAATCGCGCAGGCAGCCTCAGTGGCTGCGCTGAACGGGGACCATTCTTTTCTCACCGCCTGGGTGGCCGAGTTCGACAAACGGCGCCAGTACATTGTTGGCCGGCTGAACTCCATTCCCGG
>CAZSFB010000543.1:0-1785 GCA_964606035.1 uncultured bacterium
TCTGGAGCGTCTTCTTCTGTGTTCCCACGGGCCGCTCCCGGATGGAGGACGAGCTGGATGCCGGCGAGATCGAGCAGGCCTGCCGGCGGATCGTGACGCTCGCCGCGGACTACCGGATTCCCTCAAAGACCACTGCGGCGCCGCAGTTCCGGCGGATCTTCTCCCAGCTGTCGGAACGGAGCGCGTCCACGCCCAACAGCGAGTTCGTGAAACGGCTGTCGACGTTCGGCGTCAACGACGGGAAGGGGTTCATCTTCGTCTCCCACCATGGGGAGGTGTTCCCGAGCGGCTTTCTGCCGGTCCACTGCGGCAATGTCCGGAACGAAAAATTGGCGGATATCTACCGCAATCATCCGCTTCTGCAGTCGCTCAGAGATACCAGCCGGCTTGAGGGCAAATGCGGTATCTGCGAATACCGGGAGATTTGCGGCGGCTCGCGGGCGAGGGCGTACGCCCATACCGGCAATCCGCTGGCATCGGACCCGGGCTGCCCGTACCAGCCGCCAGCCGCCCAGAAGGTCGCAGCCGCCGTCTGAACTGATTCAGGTGCCGGTGCCGCGGGAAGCGGATACCAGAGCCATCAGCTTGTCGCGGTTTCGCACGATCAGGTGTTCGGGATCCGAATCGAGGATTCCCAATGATTCCCACTTGCGGAATACGCGGATCGAGGTCTCGACAGACGTCCCAACCATCTCGGCCATTTCACGCCGGGTGAGGATCCGGGGGAGCATGTTCGGGTCTCCGCCGGTCTGGGCCATGCGCTGGAGCAGATCCACGCACAGCTGGGCAAGCCGGGATTCGACGGTTGCCGCGGCAAGCATGGTCTGCGAGCCGGCTGTGTGCCGTAACCGGCCGCTCACCATGGAAAAGAGCTGCCGGACGGACTGGGCATTTGCGTCAAGTGTGCTGACAATGTCCGAGCGCGGAATCGCAATCAGCCGTCCGGGTGTCGCCGGCACCGCCGTCGCCGGATAAGGGCAGGCGTCGTAGACGACGGCGAGACCAAGCGCCTCTCCGGGACCGATCAGGCCGACAATCGTCGGCTTCCCGTTCGGCGCAATCTTGATCAGCTTCACCCAGCCTTCCAGGACGAAATACCCGGTTGTTGAGTCGCTGCCCTCATGAAAAACCGGCGCTTCACGCTCGAAGCTGACTTCCCGGGCGCGAGCGAGGAGCCGCTCCCGTTGCGCCGGCTCCAGTTTCTGAAGGAACTCGATCTTCTCGATCCCTGGAAATCTGACGATGAACGCCAACTAAATCCCCAACTTCCCTATGATTCTTCTCATAACCCGGTCCCGCCTTTCACCGTATCGTGAACGGCAGCAGGAGCCACGACCTCCTTTCTCTAAGTGCTCATGAACGTGATTTCAATGCGGTAAGGACAGATGGAGACAGTTGTGCTGGATGTCCGGGGAATGATTGAGGAAGGCAATGACCCGTTTGAAACCGTGGTCAGCGCATTCGACCGCCTCGCCGACGGCGAGTCATTTACCCTTGTCGCACCGTTTGACCCCAAGCCGCTGATCGCCTTCCTGACACGCCGCGGCGCAAGCGCTGAACTCCTGCAGAGCGAGCGCGGTGATGTACGCTACCGGATCACCTCCAACCCGCAACGGAAGGCGGAAGAAAAAATCTGCCCGCACCTGCGGGCAGATGGTGTGCTCGATCTGCGGAACCTGCCCCCGCCGGAACCGATGGTCCATTTTCTTGAAGTGTTTGAGAAATCTGCCGCCGGATCATCCGTTGTCGCCCTGCTTAGCCGCGCCCCCGGCCATCTGATCAAAA
>CAZSFB010000544.1:0-1776 GCA_964606035.1 uncultured bacterium
GTGCGTCAGCGATCTCAATGATCCCCTTTTTGATCCCCTGAAGCTCGTCACCAGCTCCAGCGATCATCAGGACAAGAAAAAAATCAACCATTGAGGCAACAGTAACTTCTGATTGCCCTACGCCGACGGTTTCAACCAGGACGGTATCGAAACCAGCCGCCTCGCATAGCATCATGGTTTCACGGGTCTTGCGCGCGACCCCTCCCAGTGCCCCACCTGACGGCGATGGCCGGATAAAAGCATTCGGGTCAGCCATCAGCCGTTCCATTCGGGTTTTGTCTCCGAGTATCGAGCCACCCGAAACTGTACTGGAGGGGTCCACCGCGAGAACAGCAACCTTATGACCTTGGGAGGTCAGATAGGTTCCGAAAGTATCTATAAAAGTACTCTTCCCGGCGCCAGGAACCCCCGTAATTCCTACGCGAACCGCTTTCCCGGTCTGCGGGTGTATCCTGTCGAGAAGCTGACGTGCGGTCCTTCCGTCTTCGGGCCTGGTGCTCTCCACCAGTGTAATCGCCTTGGCCAGCATCCGGCGATTCCCGGCCAGAACGCCATTTGCGTAGGTCGCAAGGTCAAATTCCGGCATGGACTGTCAGCTGGCCCTTTTTGCGCGCTGCTTCTGGATCGCCTCAATAACTGCGATGGCGGCCTTCGGAATATTCGTTCCGGGACCAAAGACGGCAGCAACGCCAGCTTTGTGAAGGAAGTCGTAGTCTTTCTGGGGAATAACGCCACCACAGACGACCAATATGTCCTTTGCGCCTGCTTTCCGTAGCTCCTCGATCAGTTCAGGAACCAGTGCCTTGTGCCCGGCCGCCTGCGAGGAAACACCAACCACATGAACATCGTTTTCAATCGCTTGCCGTGCGGCTTCTGCCGGAACCTGAAAAAGAGGGCCGATATCGACATCAAAGCCCAGGTCAGCAAAGGCAGTCGAGATTACCTTTGCACCACGGTCGTGGCCATCCTGTCCCAGCTTGCAGACAAGGATTCTGGGGCGACGCCCTTCGGCCCTTGCGAAGGCTTCTACAGCTGCCTTGGCTTTCAAGAAGTCATCCCCCTCGCGGTACGCAGAGACATATACTCCGGAGATGGTCCGGACTGTTGCATTATAACGTCCCCACACCTTTTCGAGAGCATAGGAAATTTCCCCGACGGTTGCCCGTGCTCTCGCGGCCTTGATGGAAAGGTCCAGTAAATTACCTTCACCAGTCCGGGCGCAATGGGTCAGTGCATCCAGTGCGGCCTGGGTCGAGACAATGTCTCGTGCTTTCTTGGTCTTTTCGATCCGGGCCACCTGTGCCGCGCGAACCTTCTGGTTGTCAATGTCGAGAATATCGACTGGATCTTCCTTTTCCAGGACATATTTGTTGACGCCAACGATTGCCTCTTCACCTGAGTCGATCCGTGCCTGACGGCGTGCGGCAGCCTCTTCGATCTTCATCTTGGGCATGCCGCTCTCGATAGCCTTTGCCATACCCCCGAGCGTTTCAACTTCGTCGATGAGCGCCTCCGCATGAGTGGCAAGAGAATGGGTAAGCGATTCAATGAAATAGCTTCCGGCAAGTGGATCAACCACCTCGCATACATGGGACTCTTCCTGGATAATAATCTGGGTATTTCTTGCAATCCTGGCAGAAAAATCTGTTGGAAGGGCAATCGCTTCATCCAGCGCGTTGGTATGCAGCGACTGGGTTCCCCCTAGCACCGCCGCCAGGGCTTCTATGGTGGTCCGGATGACGTTGTTATACGGATCCTTTTCCGCCAGTGACCAGC
>CAZSFB010000545.1:0-1769 GCA_964606035.1 uncultured bacterium
GCTGGCACCAGCTGGGTATTCGCTCATCGTTTCAGACTTGTTCCCGGGAGACACTCTCGCGGTTCGGCCGGGAGGGATCATGCGTCATGCACTAGCTTTCATCAAGGTGGTGATCCTTACTGTCGCTTTTGCCGTGACGGCACCGGTGGCTGCCGGAGCGGAGGCACCGGCAGCGGGGTCCCTTGAGCGGGCTGCCATGCCCGATGGCGGTGATTTCGCATTTCTCCAGCAGGAGGAAACCCGCAGGCTTTTTCGCGAGGCATTCCAGAAACTTGCTGCCGGTCCAGACCATAATCCGGCCGCTGCTGTGGAGCTGGGCAAGCGGGGATTCGATCAGGAGCCTGAAAACATCAAGGGACAGATCCTGTATGCCGAAATCCTTGTGCGGGCGGGCAGAGTGGAAGACGGTTTAATGCTTCTTAGAGAAAAATCAGCCGCTTTGCCCGGCGAGTCAATCTACAAGACAGCCATCGCACAGGTTTATTTCAGCCAGCAGCGGGATGATGAGGCATACGGTTATCTGGATGCGGAGATTGAAAAAACTCCGGAAGATTTTGACCTGCGGGTTTTCCGGGCTGATTCGCGCCTGTTCGTCAGCAGCGATTTCGCCATCGCCGAGAGGGATTACCGTTCCCTGATAGACAGCCGTCCCGCCGATGCACGGCTGTGGACCTCGCTGGGTTTTGCCCGTTTCCAGCAGGGGAAGCTCCTGTCGGCCAGGGAGGCATTCACCCGGGCGCTCGAGATCCAGCCGGGCTATGTCGAAGCCATGAACAACCTGGCGTGGGTGGACCGGAAGGAAGAAAAATATGAGGAGGCCCTGCGCCAGTTTGACGAAGTGATCCGGCTGAAGCCCGACTACCGGCCGGCCCATCTGGGGCGTGCCTATACACTGAGAGACACCGGCGATCTGGCAGGCTCCATTCAGGCATACAAGAAGCTACTCGAACTGGACCCAAACTTCATACTCGTACTCGACATGCTCGTCCTGTATGTCAGACTTTACCTGTGGGTAATCATATCGCTGATTGTTGCCGGTCTTTTCTGGTTCGGCCGCCTGTACCTCAGAACCATCCGGCGCGACCGCCGGAAGGCCGAACGCGCACTCGAACGGCGGCGCTGATATTTCTGCTGGGACTGTGCTGGCTGCTGAAACCGGCTCCGGTCCAGGCAGCACGGCTGCTGCTGGATATGTCCGGTTATGCGGGCGCCCTTCAGGGGGCAGTCAGTCCAGACGGAAAGATTGATTACGAAACAGTCCTGACCCGAAAGGATTCCGTCGAGACGATACTGTCCCGGGCTTCAAGACTGGATGCGGAGTCTGTCCATCAGCGTTCGGACGAGGACCGTAAGGCCTTCTGGTACGGAATATATCACTGTCTTCTGCTTCTAACGATCCTGGACCACTACCCGCCGGGGAAAAGCCCGGAAGGATTTCTATCACGGCCGGGGGAGTCTCTGGACGCGCTCTCTCGGATTCCGGGATTCTGGACGGCCAGAACTGTTCGCATAGCGGGCACTTCGTATACATTGCAGTCAATCGAGGCGGAGATACTCTGGAAAATTTTCCCCGATCCCCGCTGGCCATTCGTATTGTGGAGGGGGTCGGCCTCGGGCCCCGGGATCCCGCTGGAACTTCCAGGCTCTGTCCGGTTTGAGAGATATCTGGAGCGTCGTGCCCAGGAGTTCTTCCGGCAGGAAGGCAACTAGTTCCGCGCCTCCCGAGAGAAAGTGGTAGTGTTTAGTCCTCTTGCCGACTGTTATCCCTA
>CAZSFB010000546.1:0-1768 GCA_964606035.1 uncultured bacterium
ATAGTTCAGCGCGACCATAACGGCGCTCGACGCCCCAGTCAGCAGACGCTCCGGATCCATACGGTCGGCGGCCCGCTCGGCCAGATAGCCCATTTCCCCGTGAAGCCCCCGCGCGAGCCATGACTGGAAGTCAGCCGCACGGGGAACAGGGAAAACCGGTGTCACGCCGGACAGGGCAAATCCCAGTTCGAGCGCCCGTTCTGACAGTATCCGTGTCTCAGAGGGCTTCATCGACCTCTCGTCGGTCTAGAAACGAAACGCCCATCCCCCTCTGCGGGGAACGGGCGTTTTCAGTCAGTCCGTGCGGGCGGATCGGGCGCCCCACGAAGTCACTTATCGCCGTCGCATCCGATGGCTTCGACCGGGCACCCCTCAAGGGCCTCCATGCAGATAGCGATCTCATCCTCATTGGACGGCTGCTTCTTTACAAAACTGTAGCCGCCGCCATCGGGCGAGCTGAAGAAGTCCGGGGCAGTCTGGTTGCAGGCGTTGCAGTCGATGCACTCCTTGTCAACGTAGAACATTCCCGGAACGTTATCCTCGTATCGGTTATTCTTGTCGGCCATCGCCTAGTCGCTCCTGTGAAGTAGTATCCGCCGCGCTTTTCGCTGCCCGTGTCCGGGTGGTCGGACCGTTACCGGCTTTCCGGCATCGGCCGGACTATGCACTCCCGGTCAATTCAATTTCAAGAGGCCCGGCAAGATACCCTTAGGGATTTTTTCCTGGACCTTCGGCACCTGTGATTCCGGACCTATTCCTCTTCACCCACGTCCTGGCCCGCACCCTCACGCCGGACCCCCAGCAGATAAGCCGTGATAAACTCTTCAATATCACCATCCAGCACCGACTGGACATCCCCGACCGTGACTCCGGTCCGCAGGTCCTTCACCATACGGTAGGGCTGAAGGACGTAACTGCGGATCTGGGAGCCCCAGGCATTCTCCTTCTTGCTCGACTGCACCTTGTCCCGTTCCGCATTCCGCTTCTGCATCTCAAGATCGTAGAGCTTCGCCTTGAGGATTTTGAGCCCCACGGCCCGGTTCTGGATCTGGGACCGCTCCGAACGGCAGACCACCGTGATCCCAGTGGGAATGTGCGTATACCGGACCGCCGAATCCGTCTTGTTCACATGCTGGCCACCCGCACCGCCAGACCGGAAAGTGTCTACCCGTAGGTCCTTGTCCTGGATCTCGATCTCGATGGACTCGTCAAGTTCAGGAATGACGTTTACGGCGGCAAATGACGTATGCCGCCGCTTGTTGGCATCAAAAGGAGAAATACGCACAAGCCGGTGTACGCCATTTTCCGCTTTCAGGTAACCATATGCGTACTCACCGATGATATTGATTGTCGCACTCTTGATACCGGCTTCCTCACCTTCGGTCTCTTCGACGAGCTCGACCTTCCAGCCCTTGCGCTCGGCATACCGGAGATACATCCGGTACAACATCTGGGCCCAGTCCTGAGCCTCGGTGCCGCCGGAACCGGCATTGATTGACATGATTGCATTGTTCGGGTCCGCATCGCCCGACAGCATTCGCTTGAACTCGAGATCAGCAATGCTCTTCTCGAGCCGCTCAACCTTGCCCTGAAGCTCGTTGGCGAGATCCGGATCCAGATCCGTCTCCAGGAGTTCTACGTAGCTATCGACTTCTGCGAGATCCTTCTCAGCTGCCTGGAACGGTTCGATGACCTCAAGGTTCCGGGTCCTGACCTTCATGGTCGCCTGGGCGACCTTCGCATCGTCCCAGAAACCCGCCTCATTCGA
>CAZSFB010000547.1:0-1760 GCA_964606035.1 uncultured bacterium
CCTCATTGAGGGGCGAGCAAAGGCAGAGGACCTTTCCGGGCAGGATTTTTCGGGGGCCCAGCTTGCTGGGGCCCGCTTCCCGGTGGGGACTATCGAAGGGGCCCGTTTCGAGCGGGCGGATCTGGGAGATGCCAACATCGCCGGCGCCGGGTTCAAGGCCTGCAACTTCACCGCGGCGCGCCTGAAGAACACGGACCTGCAGGGTGCCACGTTTTCGGATTGCGACTTCACTGCAGCAGATTTCTCAGGCACGAACCTCTCCCGTTGCCGTTTCAATGGTTGCCGGTTCGACAAGGCGTTCTGGCAGGGGGTAACCGCGCATGAGATCTATCTGGAAAACTGTGCGTGGGTGGACGGGCGCTTTGAGGATGTGGAGGCATCCAGGGGAAGGCTTCAGGGATGCGAGTTCCGGAAATTTACGGCTACGAGATGGCTGTTCGTTGAAGGGTCGGCGGCCCGGTGTGTCTTTGAAGGGGCACGGATCGACAGCGGACAGTTCAGACGCTCCCGGTTTGATGCAATTGAGGCGTCGACGACTGCCATTATCAGGACTGATCTGAGGGATACCTTGTGGGAGAGCTGCCGGATGAACGGTACGCAGTTCTCCGAAAGCCGTCTCGATTCGAGCCGATGGGAATTGTGCAGCCTTGTGCAGGCCAAACTCCAGCTGGTGAAAATGGACGAGGTAACCTTCATGGAGTGCGACCTGTCGAAGGCAGCGCTGGACAATTCAACACTGCGCCGGTCTGTATTCGATCGCGCCCGGCTTGAGGAAGCGACGCTGATCGGCGCAGACGCCCACGGATCATCCTTTGCGATGGCGATCATGTCCGGTGTGGATCTTTCGTCGGCCATTCTGGACCGGTCGAGTCTCGAAGGAACGCTTCTGGACCGGGCGAAGACGAACAGTACAAGTTTCGTGGAGGCCGTGTTGTCGGGAGCGATCCTGACCGGGATGGACGCCCAGGCGATCGTACTCTCCGGCGCCCGTTGCGACTGGGGCCGTTGGCACAACTGCCGGATCCGGGGTTTGCAGGCGGAAGGTATTGTAGCCCGTGGGCTGGATCTTTCAGGGTCCATCATTGCCGAGATGGCAGTGTCCGGCGGTGATTTTCACCATTCTGACTGGTCACGCACGAAACTGGCGGCAAGCGCAGCCACTGGCTCGCTGTTTTCCGGGGCGAACCTGACACATGCGCGCTGGCAGAATGTGAACCTGCAAGGGTCGAAGACCGACGGTGTGATCACTACCCATGGAAGTTTTGCCCAGGTACAAAGCGATATTCCTTTGGACCCGTTGGCTGCCCAGCCGGAAGCTGAAGGCAGGGCAAAGGTTCCACTGTCTGAGCTCCGGGCAAAACCCGCGCAGGAGCCGTATCTGGATTTTGTCATCGGAGAGTGGCCGCTCTTTCTGGGAATCACCGTGGGGCCGGTTATCTTTGCCCTGCTGGGAGCGGCCAGCCGGTACCGGCCTGATGCCCTGTCAGGGTTTTCAGCCGCCGGGCCGGTTGTCGCGACAATTTTCGGAATGATGTGTCTCATGGGTCTCTTTGGCGGTGCTGTCCAGCACGCGGGCCACAAGGCGGCCGGGGTCAAGGGGACCTATTCGAGCTTTCTGGCAGTAATTGTCGTGAACGGTGCTTCCCTGGCGTTCTGGGCATTGCTATGGGCATGGTTCGCGGCGAGGGCTGCGAGGGCAGTGTGAATAGGGCATCGCCCCGGAAAGGAGAAGCAATGGCGGCAACCCAGACCACGGTCCT
>CAZSFB010000548.1:0-1759 GCA_964606035.1 uncultured bacterium
GCGCGCGCGCTGGCTTACCGCGGCGCCGTGCCACTCCGGCCCACCAGCGTCTCGCTGTTCATGAACTCCAGCTATAACGATGTAGACTTCACCAACAGCGACTCAGAAGCGACGAACCTCTACTACTCACTGCTCCACCTGGGCTATCACGTGCTGCCCTGGATCTCGACCAACGACATGGATACGACCCGGGCGCTCTTCGGCCGGGCGAATGTCGCCGTCATCCCGGAGTTTGAGGAACCCGAGTTCGACTTCGTTGATGAGCTGATCGACGGGGACGGCATGGACCTCATTTCGGATTTCGTGGAAGACGGCGGCATCCTGATCCTCCACGGCTCGTGCGGTGGGGAACTGGATCTGATCAACTATTTCTTTGAAGCGAGCATCGACTGCTATGAGGAGGCCTACGGTTCCATCTCGAAGCTCGGCCTCGTAGCAGACGGAACATCATTCTCCGTTGCCCCGGACACGATCAGCGGCAACAACGCCACCCTGGTGCTGGAAAGTGACGACCTGCCGGGAAGCGCCCTCGCCATGTACATGGATGAAAATGACGAATCTGTCGTCGTGGTTTTCCCCTATTACAATGGAGCCTTCATCTGGCTCGGCTATGACTGGTTTGACGCCGCGCCTTTCGGCGAGCAGGACAACGGCTGGCTGGACGTGATCGACGCCGCAGTCCGCTACAACTATTATTACGACGACGACTGAATCCCGCTCCGCGACCGGCGTGAATTGACGAAACGGGCTCCCGCGAGGGAGCCCGTTTCCTTTCCCGTTTCAGATTTCGCGGGGAAAACCCTACCAGCTCCTCAGGCGGCTGAACCGGGGCACCTTCTTCCACTGGTGCCGCTCCATGCGGCGGAGCACGTCGTCCAGGAACGCCACCGCGCGGACAATGTGCGGTCCCTTGTTCAGCATCACGCATTCAGCCCGCTCCGCCATGGCCGCGTCGGTCACCTCCGCACGGGTCGGAATGCCTGATTTCGCCAGCAGGTCCAGCACCTCGGTGGCCCAGATGACCGGCAAGTGTGCCGCCGAGGCGATCCAGAGTATCTCCTCCTGCACCTCCGCGAGCCGCCCGTAACCAAGCTCCACGGCGAGATCGCCGCGGGCGATCATCACCCCGGCGGCCGGCCGCTGCATCGCCGCGAGCATCAGCTCCGGAAGGTCCTCGAAGCCCCGGCGCGTCTCGATCTTCAGCACGATGCCGGTTTCGGTGCCGCCCAGACGGTCCAGTTCCCGGTAGAGGGTCCTCAGGTCCGCCGCCGACTGGACGAATGACACGCCCACCATGTCGGCATGGCGGACGACGAACTTCAGGTCCTCGCGATCCTTCTCCGTCACCGCGCCGATCTTCAGCTCCGAATCGGGGAAGTTGATCCCCTTGTCGGCACGCAGCTTCAGCCGCTTTCCCCGGATCTCGCGGATCTCTGTCCATATCTCCCTGCGGTCTGCGCGCAGGATCACGCCGGAGGCCTTGCCGTCGTCCAGAAGCACCCGCTCACCCCGGCGCACCTGGCCGAACACCTCCGGCAGCGTGCAGGAGATGCGGGCCGCGCGGATCACCGCGCCGGAGGGATCCCGCACGGCATTCGTCCCCGGCGAGGGGTCACGTGTGATCACCAGTACGTCCCCCTCCCGCAGCTCCACCGGCGCCTCCACCGGCGGCAGCGACCGGAGCCGGGTGATGACCCGCTGCCCGCGGCCCCGCCGGTGCTCGAACAGGCAGCCATTGCCGGCATAGGCCGACTCCCGG
>CAZSFB010000549.1:0-1742 GCA_964606035.1 uncultured bacterium
ACCGGAGACAGCCAGTTCCCGGACGCCCGCATCCCGGAACTCCTTCAGGACGGTTTCGACTTCAGAGACGTCCCGGGTGGTGCGGACCAGGCAAAGGTCGTCGCCGAGAATCCGCCGTGCCCGGCGTTCAAGTCCCGGGCGTTTCCGGTTGCCCCGCGCATTGGGGTTGATGAGGAGGCCGGCTATGGGCTTGTCGTCGCTCACGTCGGCGCCGCGGCAGCTTACTTGGTGGCGGCTCCAGCCGCGTCTTCATCGCCGGCCGGCTCCGACCAGTAAAGGATGCGGCCACAGTAGTCGCAGGTCTGGAGTTCTTCGCCCTTCAGCACCAGATTTACCCGCTGTTTCTGCACGGTCATGTTGCACCCGGTGCATCGGGCTGCCTTCTTGGAACTCGGAGCGTAATCAATCGTCACGATGCCGCGGCCCTTGACTGTCCGGACACGTTCATAGATCCGGTACCAGCGTGGATCGACCTTGGCGATCAATGCATTGCGCTCAGCCAGCATCGAGTCGAGCTGCTTTTTGGCATCTTCTGCGGATTTCGCTACCGCATCGATTTCTGGCTGCAACTTGGCCCGTGCCTCATTCATCGAGAGCTCGAGTTTTTCGAGATCGGAGGCCTGGATGCCGATATCCACTTCCAGCTTCTTGATCTCGTCAGAAACCGTGTCGATCATTCGCTTGGAGTTTTCGAGTTCTTTCAGGACCGCAACCTGCTCGCGCTCGGTCTTGATGGCGAGCTGGCGGGCCTCAATTCGCTTCAGGTTCTCGCGTTCGGCGGCGAGGAACTGGATCTTCTGTTCCCGGTTCTTCTGGAGCGAATCCTTGCGGCGACGGAGGGTGTCAGCACCCTGTCCGTGTGTGCGGATCTGCGCCTCGAACTCTTCCAGTCGTTTCGGGCTGTCCTTGACCGTTTTTTCAAGGCCCACGATCTCGTCATCGAAGCGGGCCAGGTTCAGGAGGTTCTTGATCAGTTCGGAAGAAATGGCTGCCTCGCTCGCGGACCTTCTGAAAAATGCCCAGGGGTCCGTCCGGGGGTGGGATTTTTTTAAGAATTACCCCGGTTTGCGGGGGTTGCTTAAGGGTTCCGCCCCCCTTCTGTCAAGGCCGTTTTTCGGCTTGACCCGGACGGCCTGTTGGGGAAGAGATGGGGGACCCGTGATGGGGACCCTCTGGCGGGGCTCCGGACAGGAAATGCCCGGTTTCCGGGTGGTTAGCAGAATCTGATGAGCAGCTACGACGTAATTGTAATCGGTGCCGGCCATGCCGGCATCGAAGCGGCCCTGGCCCCGGCCCGGATGGGCCTGCGTGTGCTGCTGGTCACTTCCCGGGCCGACCGGATCGGCCTGATGAGCTGCAATCCTGCCATTGGCGGTCTGGGGAAAGGCAATCTGGTCCGGGAAATCGACGCTCTGGGTGGCGAAATGGCCAAGGCAACGGATGCCGCCGGCATCCAGTTCAGGACTCTGAACCTTTCCAAGGGCCCCGCGGTATGGGGTTCCCGGGCCCAGTGCTGCCGGAAACTCTATAATGCCGAAATGATCCGCCGGGTGACTTCTGAGCCGGGAGTCACCGTGCATGAAGGCATGGTGAGCCGGATTCTTACTTCAGGCGGCCGGGTTTCTGGCGTTGAAACGGAGGCGGCCGAGCAGTTTGCGGCCCGTGCCGTGGTGGTGACCACCGGGACTTTTCTCAACGGACTCATGCATACCGGGCGGCAGCAAACCGAAGGCGGCCGGGTC
>CAZSFB010000550.1:0-1737 GCA_964606035.1 uncultured bacterium
AATGCACGAAACCACCCGAGGCAGATACCGGTCATCAACAGGGCAAGCGTCACGTTGCGGGGGAGCCAGTCCCCCGGGTTGATTCCGCCCGTGAAGTGGACCCATCCGGCCCGGAGCCGCTGGAAGAAAAGGTTTTCAGTTAACCGTTTCCGGATGGCCGACGCAGAAGAGGGGGAAAGATTGTGTGAAATTGCCAGCACCCGATCCTGGCAGTGCAAGAATGGTGTAAAACAGCAACGGATTAACTTACGGGAACTACTGGATATGCGGGAACTGATGCCGGGAGAAACCAGCGACCGTTCGGATTCCGAACAGAAAAGTCAGGTTGTGACGGGCTGGCTTCCAGCAGGGGCCTCCGGACCGCCAACGACTCGCTGGGCAGCGGCCTCGGCGTCCTGAACCAGTTTTTCTGCGCGGACCATGTCGTTCAGGACGATACCAGCCCGGGCGCGCCGCACTTTGTCCTCGATCTCATCCCTGAGTTTTCGGGGTGTATTGGCGCCCACAGTCCGAAGCAGCTCCTCGACATGCTCCAGCTTTTTGCGGAGTTCGCCGAACCTGACGACCCTGGCCTTCACCGATGCGATATCATCAGCCACGCCGCCGGCATCGCTCTCGCTCGCCGGTTCGATGACGACTTCCTGACGGGAGCCCCCGGCCGTGTCGTGGGCTGATACCTTCAGGATTCCCGATTCGTCCAGCTGGAAATCCACCTCAATCTTCGACTGGCCCTTGGGACCCGGCGAGGCGAGCAGCAGGTTGAAGGCGCCGAGCAGCTCGTTCTGGGTAGCCTCTGGGTGTTCACCCTGGCGGACATGGATCTTGATCCGCTCCTGGTTGTCCCGGCTGGTCGTGAATATCTTTTTTGCCGTTGCAGGCATCGGAGAGTTGCGCTCGATCAGCACACTCATCTTGTTTCCTGCTGCCGTGATTCCGAGCGGCAACGGAACCACGTCGGTGAGCTTCCGGTTTTGTCCGGTTTCGGTGAGCCACCGGCCGATGGTAGCGGCACCGATGGCAACTGCCTCATCGGGGTTAAGCCCCTTCGACGGCGCACGGCCAAGAATCTTCTCGACACTGGCGGCGACCTTCGGCATGCGGGTCATGCCGCCCACTAGCAGGATTTCGTCGATGGCTTCCTTTTTCAGGTTGTGGCTGGAAAGCACCCTTTCAACCACCTTGGAAGCCCGAAGAATCAGCATGTCCGTAAGGCCCTCGAACAGGTTCCGGGTCACTTCGGTTTCCAGATGCACCGGCTGGCCGTCGATCACGGTGATAAACGGCAGGTTGATGAGCGACTGTTTTGCAGTGGAAAGCTCGCATTTTGCGTGCTCGGCAGCCTCTTTCAGGCGGCTGCGGGAAGCGGGGTCTTTACGAAGGTCCACTGCCGGGTATTTCTTCTGGAACTGTCCGGCCAGGTAATCGACAAGTGCGTTGTCGAAATCCTCGCCTCCCAGCTGGGTATCGCCGTCGGTGGCGACAACGGTGAAATTATTATCCTTTGTATCAATGACGGTTATGTCAAAAGTGCCTCCACCGAGGTCGTATACGAGAACCCGCTTGTTCGCGCCGCGGCCATGGCCATAGGCAACCGCGGCGGCTGTCGGCTCACTGACGATCTTCCGGACTGTCAGACCTGCGATGCGGCCAGCATCCCGGAGTGCCTGCCGCTGTTTCTCCGTGAAAAAGGCCGGGACGGTGAGAACAGTCTCACGAATCTCCTCGCCAACGACTTCC
>CAZSFB010000551.1:0-1735 GCA_964606035.1 uncultured bacterium
GGCACTGGCCTGGCATCAGTCAATTGCTGTATGCCCGCCGGCGGAGAGAAGGAGCAGGGTAAAGCCTCCTGCTGCGGATGACGGTCAAGGATGAACAGATCTGGCAGTCGCTGGGGAACGACCTCCGGTCGTTCTTCCGGCGGCGGCTTTCCGACGCGGCGCTTGCCGAGGACCTCGCCCAGGAGTCGCTGCTCCGGGTCTATCAGGGGCTTCCTGCTCTCAGGGACGAGACCAGACTCCGCCCCTGGGTCTTCCGCATCGCCCGCAATGTCCTCACCGACCACTACCGCTCCAGACGTCCCGGAACGGAAGCAGTTCCGGAAGAGCTGCCAGCCGCCGGGCCGGAACCAGAAAATCTCGATGGGGAGGTGGGCGGCTGGCTCCAGTGGATGATCGGCCTGCTCCCGGAGGATTACCGGGAGGCCGTACGGCTCACAGAGGTTGACGGACTCACCGCCCCGGAAATTGCCGGACGGATGGGTATCTCGCTCCCGGCCGCCAAGAGCCGAGTCCAGCGGGGCCGTGAAAAGCTCCGAAATGCCCTGTTTGCCTGCTGTGATGTGGAGTTCGACCGCCGGGGTCACGCCATTGGCTACACACAAAAAGGGAATGAATGCGAGGGCTGCGGCTCCTGATCCCTGGTTTCCGTAGCGGTCCTCTTTTTTTCATCGGCTTTTAAGAGTTCTCCACCTATCATTCATACCTGATGGGACTTCCAGGTTCTTCCAGAACTTTCGCACTGCTGCTTGCGACAGTAGTGACCGTCACGGTTCCGGCATTCGCCCGCAAGCCGGCCGAAAAACTCCCCGACCGGTGGTGGGATGCGCCCTCCTGCATGGAAAAGTTCGTGCAGAGTTCCACTCCCGCCGTCTCCACCGTACGGCTGAACAGCAAAGAAAAGATCGCCACCTACCGGATCCGCTGGCTGAAGGTCCAGCGCCGCCTGAACGGGGTCAAGGTGAATGTCCCGTACGTGGTTCCGTGCCGGTATGAATGCGTGATCGGCCCCGGCCAGCAGGTGGAAATCCCGATCCTTACCGAGGATTTCCCGGAGCCAGAGATCTACGACGAGGCGCAACGCGTGGATCTGGGATGTGAAGAGGTCAAAACGCCGGCACAGAAAAAGTAGCCGGACCGCTTTTGCCGAACGCCGGTTCACTGAACTAGGTTCTTTCCAGTCGAGGAGGGAACCCCATGCGCTCCGATGCTCCGCGGGCAAAACAGAAGCAGGAAACCCGCCGGCACGTGCTCGCGAGCGCCCAGAAGGTGTTCGCAACCAAAGGCTACGGAGCCACGCAGGTACGTGACATCGTGAAAAGTGCCGGGGTGTCGATCGGCACCTTCTATCACTACTTTGATTCCAAGGAAGAGGCATTCAACGAACTGGTGCTCGCGGGAAGCAGGGGTTGGGTATTGTATCTCGATAACCCCATCTTTGGCCGTAAGCGAAAATATGGTTTTCAATGACTTGCCCCGCAGATCCTTATCCACATACTGAAGAACGCCCACGGCCGTAATGACATCGAACCGCCTGCCATCCCTGCCTGCTTCTTTCAATTCAGGCAATACATCAGCATTCCACTCTATATTTTTGTTGGTAAAGGTTTCTTTTGCCAGATTTAGCAAGCCTTCTGCGGGTTCCGCCGCCACGACCCTGTGCCCCTTCTCCGCGAACATGTTCGCGTCGGCGCCCGAGCCCGCGCCGATGTCGAGCACATCCAGCGTCCGGCCTTCC
>CAZSFB010000552.1:0-1729 GCA_964606035.1 uncultured bacterium
TACATATACCTTGCGTCCCATGGTCATGATCCTTTCAGTTGTCTTTCAAATTCAGGGGAAGAGCGTCACCCGGGCGTTGGTGACGGCCGCGATATTGCGTTCCTTGATCCAGGCCTCGAGGATGATGTCGGTGGCCGACTCCTTCCACATCTTCACGACGATCGTCTCACCGGGATAGACCGGCGTCACGAATCGGACCTTGATAGAGCGGAACTTTTCAGGGTTGTTGTCGGCGAATGCCTCGATCACCGCGCGTCCGACATTGCCGAACGTGCACAGACCATGAAGGATCGGCCGGTCGAACTTGCCCATCTTCGCAAAATTGGCGTCGATGTGGAGCGGGTTCTTGTCGCCTGAGAGCCGGTAAATGATCGCCTGATGGCTCATTGTCGGGTATTCGACGACGGCATCAGGACTGCGGGCCGGAGGTTCGTTAGCCGGTGCAGGAGCTTTCGGGTCACCTTCCTTCGCAAATCCGCCTTCGCCGCGAATAAACGCCGTGAAGTCGCTCTTGAACAGCGGTTCGCCGGTAGCTTTGTCCTTGCTGACTACTGTCGTGACAATGACGGCACCTTTACCGGCGCCTTTATCGTAAATGGCGGAGATTTCGGCTTCGTTCACAATGGTCGCCTTGACCGGAAACGGAGGCTTCAGGATCTCAGTGTACTGCTCGCCGTGGAGCAGCATCATCGGGTTGAACTGCATACCCGGCGTGCCCATCAGGCCTGCCAGCGTCTGAAACACCGGGATAACGGCATAGGTGGGGAGGGCCTTGAGGCCATTTTCGTAGGTGTACTGAAGCACCTTCTTCTTGTCGGTCGGGTCCTGTCCGATTCCGACTCCTACTCCCAGGGCGTAGAGAATAATCTGGTCCGGGGTCCAGAAGGCTTCTCCGGCCTTCAGTTTGGCTCCCAGCGCTTTGCTCGGATCTATCGGCATAACAACTCCTTTTTGTGTAATGGATTCATGCAGTCCCGCCGTTTCTGGCGGGTCCGTCACGATCAGATCTTGATGTACTTCATCATCGTCATCGCCGAGTCCTGCGGGCCGTTGAGCGGACGAGCCTGCTTGAAATCGGCTATCTGCGGCAGCACCTCGTCACGGAGCGATTCCGGAGTCGCTTTTTCCGGCGGAAGGAATGCGCCTGGGTGCTGTTCCACCCACACGCGGCTGTACCAGCCGCCTCCGCATTCGAAGATCGCACCGGACTCCTTGCACTCCTCCGAGCACAGGTAAACAACCAGCGCGGAGATCGGTTCCGGCTGGAGCTTCGCCAGCAGATTTGGAGGCATGACCGTCTCGGTCAGGCGGCTCTTTGCCACCGGAGCGATGGTATTCACCTTGATGTTGTTCTTGGCACCCTCGTGCTTGAGGGTGTTCATGAGGCCTACTTGTGCCATTTTCGCGGAGGAGTAGTTCGCCTGTCCGAAGTTGCCCCAGAGCCCCGCGCCCGACGTTGTCATGACGATCCGGCCGTAGCCCTTGTCCTTCATGTGCCGCCACGCCGCCTGGGTGATGTTAAAGACGCCCTTGATATGTACGGCGTAGATCTTGTCCCAGTCTTCTTCGGTCATCTTGTGGAACGAGACGTCCCGGAGAATGCCGGCATTGTTGATCAGGATTTCCACTTTACCGAAGGCATCGACCGCCGCTTTTACAACTGAGGCGGCGCCCGTGTAACTGCTTATATCCTCGCAGCAGATCACGCATTTGACTCCGAGCGCACGCA
>CAZSFB010000553.1:0-1723 GCA_964606035.1 uncultured bacterium
CACAAGGTAGAGGGATGGAAGCGGACCGTCAAGGGTAAAACCGGGATAAAGGCTTCCATGGAAAAGAACCGGCCCCCTGTCCCGAAAGGGTCAGGGGGCCGGATAAAACCTGTGTCAGTCAAGACCGATCAGGGAATAACCATAATCGCGCCGATATCCTCGGGAAGCGGGGCGATCTCGGTGTTCTCGCCGGTCTCCGGGTTCACGGACACCAGCAGTGTTTCGTAACCAGAACCATCAGTGTTTTCCAGCCCCAGGATCGTACCATCCGGGAGAACGGCCATGTCAATCACGCCATAGCTGTCGCTGTCGGCGAAATCGATAATCTCAAGAACATCGAGATTTCCGTCGGTGTCCAGCGTGTAGTACACATATTCTCCACTCAGGTCGCTGTCCTCGTCATAATCATAGCCGGAAGCGAACAGACGACCGTTCCGCTCGATCGGCGCGGCACCGTAGTAATACGGATCTCCTTCCCCGCCTACGTCGCTGTAATCCACCACCGTGGCAGTCGCATCCTCGGTGCTGATCTGGAGCATATACGAGTCATTCGACATGATTCCGTAGAGAAGGCCATCAATGAACGCCAGTCCGCCCACCGCGCAGATGTCCACGTCCTCATCCACATCGGTGATCGTGCCGACGTTCTGCTTGACGAGCATCCCGCTCTCTTCGTCCTTTTCGGCGAACTTCATCAGCTTGACGCTACCAGCGTCGCGGCCATTGCGGAAACAGGAGTTTCTGCGTATTGAGGCAAACTCATTCTGTCAAAACCCATATTTTGCAATTATTCCAATTGGTTACAAACTTATCCCCCGTTTTCTTCGTCAGAACCGTTCCAACCCCAAGACACGGATGTCACAGATTTGTCATAATTCATAACTACGGTTCACACGCCTTTCATGAAGCCCTCAGCAAGCGCAAATGAAGGACCGCCAAGATGTTTCAATAAGGCAGGAGCCGTACGGTGTTGCAGCCGAACCCGCATAAAAAGCCGGAATCCGCAACACTCCGAAACAACCCGTCTGGAAACCAACGCATGAGCGAGCCCGCCACCAGTCCGGATGAGTCCCAGAAAAAGAACCCACTGGCGGTCCCGGAGAATTTCCGCCGCCGGGAAGCCCTCGACCGGGTGGCTGCCTCCTTCGTCAAGGTGGGTGGTCTCGGGATCATCTTCAGCATCATGGCGATCCTCCTCTTCATCGTGTCGGAGGTTTTCCCGATTGTTCTGGGGGCGCGGATCCACCTGCAGGAGAAAGTCGTCCTTGCGCCGGAAATCCGCGGCGCGATGATGAGTGACGAATACAACACCCGTGTCTCCCTCATGGACGAAAACGGTTTTATCCGGATCGTCGACACGGCGACGGGAAAAATCATCACCGAACACCGGCTCGAACTGCCCCCGGCGGAGGCAGCCGGCGGCCAGCCCCCTTTGCCGGCGGCCGCCCCTGTTACCCTGACCAGCATCACCACGATCCCCGGAACCTCCGACTATGTAGCAGGAACAACCGACGGACGGGTCGTCATCCAGCCAGTCTCGTGGGACATCAGCTTTGAGGGTGAAACCCGGGTGGTGGAGGCATCTTTTCCGGACCCGATTCTTTTGACCCTGGATGAGACCGGAAATCCGGTGAAGATTTTCACAGCCTACCGGGCAAAGGACGGCCACACCACCGCCGCGGCACAACTCTCGGACGGCACCATTTCAATCACCGTCCGGATG
>CAZSFB010000554.1:0-1712 GCA_964606035.1 uncultured bacterium
CTTCCGTCGCACGGTTTTTCACAGCGGCCAGCAGTACCGCCTGAATTTCCTCCAGCCGGAGTTTTTCGCTGTCGATGACGGCGAGGATGTCGCGTTCCGGGCCGACAGCGAGCTTGTACCCGAAGCGGTTCTGTATGGCCTCAAGTTCCTTCGGGAGGATCCGGCGTCCGACGAGCCGCTTGACGGCGACAAAGGTCCGGTCAGGCTGGGTGCCGATATAGCGAAGCGCCGGTGCCCCAACGGTCCAGGTCCCGTCCGGACTCCGGTGCACCGCTGACGCCATGGTGTTCTTTCCATCAATAGCCGTAACGATGGTCACCTTCGATCCGTCGTGGAATCCAAAGCAGGTGTTCGAGGTGCCCAAGTCTATGCCGATGATCGGTGCCATTATGTCAGTTGGAAACTTGTAGTCGATCTGCTGGGTAAGGGTTAAGGGCCCGGTAGTCGTCCCTTGGCGCTTGGGTTTCCAGCCACTATGAAAGACTTGAAACTCATTCCAGCAATAGCTCTTACATAAATACCCCTTTAGCTGGCTGCGTCATTTTGTAATTTAAACCACAAATTCATGTACTTAGCAGCCCAAATGCGCATTAAGTTGCTTGACGGGTTCCAGACCCCGGCCCTATCATGAATCCGCCATGAATCCTTATACATGGAAAGGCCGTAAGGTCTTCCCCGCAGTTGTTTTGCTGGCGATTTTTTCGGCCGGCTTTTCCCCCTTGGGGGTTCAGGCGCTTTCCGAAAAATCTACACTTCGGCAACTGGTGGATGAGGCGGAGTATATCGTGGTGGCCACCTGTATCGGCCAGTCCACGCATTTCGATGCGTCCGGTTCACGGGTTTTCACCATCAGCCGGTTCGATGTCAACCAGGTAGTCGCAGGTGAACCGCCCATCACAGATATCTCGCTCCGGGTTATCGGCGGAGACCGCGACGGGCTCCAGGTTAACGTCCCCGGTGCTCCCCGTTTCGGGCAGGGCAGGAAATATCTTTTGTTTGTGACACGCGAGTTTGAGAATGGCTTCCGCACCACGGTCGGATGGCAGCAAGGCGTCATGGAAGTCATGAAGCCGTCGGCAAACGAACCGGAACTGGTCGTGAGTTCACCTGGAATGGCCGAGGTGTTTGACCGGGAACTGAAGACGATGCGCGGGCACGAAAAACCCAACATTTCGGGACTTAAGCTGGAAGAAGCCCTGGCCGTGCTTCAGCGCGAGGCCGCAGCACACAAAAGTGAACGTAAGCAGCCGAAAACCGGTGAAACTGCCGTAAGGGGTGGAAAGTAACCGGCCGGACCAGGGAAAAATAAGTCGGGAATCCGCAGTGCGGAATTCCCAGTGGAACTAGCAATGAGGAAGGGACCTCGATCATGACGAAGCGAATACTCGGTTATCTGGCACTCGCCACTGCAATTGCCGTTGTCTCTGTGGCGGGCAGTCCTGATCCGGTAACCGGCTGGGTGCAGAAGGCTTTCTTCTGTCAGTCGAACAATTGCGACTCCAATCCGGATACATATGGTGTCCTCATGCTGCGCTGGGATACCCTGAGTCATTCCGTTCAGGACCAGTCGGCTGCAGGATCTGGCGGGTTCCCAGTGTCGGCCTCGACTGCCGTTGGCGGCCAGGGTCTTGAAATCATTTACGGGAATGGTGTTCCCCTTGATGCGTCTGTTCCATCTTCCACGCTTTTCGCTCCTGTGCGGTACCGCCGTT
>CAZSFB010000555.1:0-1704 GCA_964606035.1 uncultured bacterium
CTTCTTCCTCATCTTCTTCTTCATCTTCGGATATAGTTTCAATTCACTCCCCGCTGCGAACAGCGGAGAGACGAGATAACAGCCGTGCAGTTCCAGTCACGCAGGGTTTCAATTCACTCCCCGCTGCGAACAGCGGAGAGACCGCTCAAGGCCCGCGTGGAGAAGCTGGAGGAAGTCAGGTTTCAATTCACTCCCCGCTGCGAACAGCGGAGAGACTCCCGTGAGGGAGCTTGCGGATATCATTACCGTTCCAAGCAACAGCGCGCAAACTGTTCCAGCCACTGGCAATAGAGTGCCTCGGATACAGCGAGATGTAATGTATGTAGGCGATATGTTTCAGGCGCGAAACTCCCGGGATCTATTCATCGCCCCACGTCCGCGCAGCCGCTTCAAACGAGCAGCAACCCTTCAAGATCGAGTGGTTTCTTGCTCCCATGGTGCTCGACGCGATCCTTGGCGGCCCGGTCCAGGATATAGAACCGGATGCTGTCTTCGGCGGGATTCATCAGGCCGAGAAGACGGGTCCGGAGCTGAACCCATTGTGCATCATTGACCTCACACTCGAATACAGAAAACTGGACCCGCTGCCCCCAGTCTTCACAAGCCTGCGCGATCTTGCGCAGCCGCCGCCGGCCCGGCTTGTCTGCCGTGGAGACATCATAAGTAATCAGCACAAACACTGCAGAAATTCTCAGCGGATCGTAAAGGGCGGATAGACTTCAAGATCGCCGCGCAGGTGGCGGGCCATAAGCCGGGCCTGCAAATGCGGGATCATTCCCCAGGAAACCGTCTTGCCCAGAAACGGGTGTTCAATCTCCTCCTGCTTGCGGGTCTGGTACGACGCGAGAAACTCCTTGCGGGAACTGTCGGTCAGATTGACCGCACCCGCAGGTTCGGTGTCGAAATCCGAAGACTCGATCTGCCCGCGATTGATCAGCGCAATCACCAGCCGGTCGGCCAGAGCTGCCCGGAGTTCTTCCATCAGGTCGAGGGCGAGCGACGGCCGGCCGGGCCGGTCGGCATGAAGAAACCCCGCGTCCGGATCGAGTCCGACCCCATGCAGCGCCGCGATGCAGTCGTTCAGCACCATCGCGTAGGCGAACGACAGCAGTGCATTCACGGGATCGCGGGGCGGATTCCGGTTCCGGCCGGCAAAGCCGAAACCTTCCGCCGACAGATGATCTTCAAAGGCGCCGAAATAGCGGGCGGCGGCGTCGCCCTCATATCCCCTGATGGCGTCCACCGAATCCGCGTTGGCCAGCGAAAAGCCGATCCGGTCCAGATGGTCGGCTGCTGCGGCCAGGCGTTCTTTCTTCCCGGGTTCGGATATATCCCGCGCCCGGCGCAGCAGTATCTGCCGGCTGTTGGCAATCTTTCCCGCAACGATTCCCCTGGAAATTTCGCGGGTGCGGACGGGGTCGTCGGTCGCCCGGTACTGGCTTCGCCGCAGGTCCAGGCTCCCGGTTCTCGGGCCATCCACACGGGCCAGGAATCTCCCGTACTGCGAGAAAAACGACAGGACGATGTTTTCTTCCAGACAGAGCGCCATCGCCTCGGGGCTGGCGGTCACATGACCGAAGCAGACCACCGAACCCAGTCCGTGGGCCGGCACCCGGATTTTGGCCTCGCCGCCGATCTTCACCAGCAGGTTCTGGTGATCCTTGGCGATAAAGGCCCCCGGCGTCAGCACATAGAGGGTATTGA
>CAZSFB010000556.1:0-1687 GCA_964606035.1 uncultured bacterium
TCGCTGGCCGATCTCATCGCGCTGGAGGATGCCGGTTACATTGTGAACAACCAGCTCCCCCGGACGAATACCGGCCAGTCGATGGACCAGTACACGGCCCGGCAGCTGTCGATTACTGCGTCAGTGGATCCATCGTTCAATGACCTGATTACAGCCTTGGGCGACCTGCTGCTGGCCAGCAACCAGTAACGCATCGCGTTAGCCCGCTCGGGGCGTTTACGGGGCCGGAGGAACGAGAGTTTCCCGGCCCCGTAAAACTTGGTTAATGGCGGCCAAAACGCATGTAATTTCAGGGTATTCTACAAACTGCCGCGCAGATGTTTGACGGCTGAGCCGACGGGCCCAGAATGCCGGAAGGATCGGTATTCACTCCCGCCGGACCGGCTGTTGCGTGAGAACCCGTCGGTTTGACGGGGTGGGGTTTTTTAGAAGTAGCGACGTGATTCGCCTTATCACACACGTTCGCCAAGGGGCTGGTGCGTCCCGGAGTGGCCTCCGGTGCGCGGGCAGGGTGCTTTTTTCTCTGGCGGCAGCCATTGCCGTGTGTGTCAACCTGAGCTGTACCGCCACGCAGGTGGATCCCGCCTCTCTCGCGCCCACAACCATCGTTCCGGTCAGCCTCGTCAGTCCTTTCCGGATGGAGTTCCCGGAGGCCCGCGCGGTGCCGATCCGCTCGACCACGCTGGTCTCCATGACCGGCAATACGCTTGGCGACGTGGACGTCACGGTGACCGTCGGGGATGTCCAGCGTATCCAGCGTTCCGCCGAGGGCACCGGGTTTTTCCGGCTTTCGGATATTCCCGTGGAGCGGGAAGGGATCACCTTCGCGCTGGCGACGGCAAACCGCATCGGCGACAGGACCGGGACAAGCCCCAATGACGGCAAGCTGCCAGTTGAAGGGTTCACAGAGCCGGGCCTCGAAGTCGTCCTGCGGGTAAGCAACAGCTCGGTGATCCGTACGACGGTCGCCGACGGAATCGGCCGGTTCAGCTTTCCGGATGTGCCCTTCAACGAAGGCGTGAATACGATCACCCTGGAGATGTCCAATAGCGAAGGTTTCAGGACCCGTGCCGTTCTGGATTTTATCCTCGACACCCGCCAGCCGGTCATTTCCTATTTCAACACGGTTCAGGACCTGATCCTAGATACATCCATTGTGAACGTGACCGGCATTTCGGATGAGCCGTTCAACACGATTGAATACATCGATCCTGAAACCGGGGCGCAGATCAGCTTCCTGAACCGTGGCCAGTTGTTCAGCATGCCGAACTTTTCACTGCAGGAGGGGGTGCAGTCGCTCGAGTTCCTCTTTACTGACCGGGCGGGCAATACCACCCATTCGATCCTGAACTTCGAGATTGACTCGCAGCGGCCGGTGTTCGCGCTGGTGTCACCGTCGGCGAAACGGAACTTCTTTGACGGCGCCTTTGAGGCTTACACTGGGAATCCGCTGGAAGAGATCAAGGCATTCACCACACCAGGTTCGGTCATCACGGCCACCTATGTGGATACGGGACATCCTGTCTACTCGACCTACGCGGATACCGATGGAAGTTTCTCGGTACCGCCGTTCAAGGACCATTTTGGCCGCCCGGTCTCCTACCACGAAGGGCTGAATGGCGTCTCTATCCGGATCCAGAGCCCGGCCGGCAGGGTGTCCCAGCCGCTCGTGAGGCTCTTCCTTCCG
>CAZSFB010000557.1:0-1674 GCA_964606035.1 uncultured bacterium
TGGCGGGCCTGTTCTGGCACTTTGTCGATCTGGTCTGGATCCTTGTTTTCACCTTTGTCTACCTGATCTGACTCTGACCACAACTCCGGGAGAAAATACTGTGTCTGAAAATCACGATTCCCACGATCACACCAAGACCTATATGAACATCTGGGGCGCCCTGTTCGTCCTGACAATTCTTGAGGTAGGTGCAGCGGTTTACATGACCGGAGTGATCATGGTGCTGTCATTGGTTGGCATGGCTTCGCTCAAAGCTTTTCTGGTCGCCCGCTACTACATGCATCTGAAGTTCGAGCCATCCCCCCTGTCGCTTATCGCTGCTGCCCCCATCGTTTTTCTTGGGATCATGAGTGTTTTCGTTGCAATCGAATCCAATTCGATGCCGGTGGTGAGCATTCACACGACTGAGGGGAAGGAAGCTGTGACCCAGCTTTTGGCCCAGGGAGGGCAGCCGACGGTGCCGGCCGAGGTCTCGGGGGAGAACTCCGGCGAACCGACCCAGTCCGAATAATCTGCGGTATGACGCGCCGCGCCTACGACACCCGGCTGGTTCCACACCCGCCGGGTGTTGTTTTTCGAGGCTAAACCATCGCTAAGGTAGCGCATTTACAAGTTTTTCGTTGCCGGGGCTGATTCTGGGCTCCTAGAGTTTATGGGTATTCATCTTGCGTGTCTGACTTTTGCCTGGCGAAGGCGTATGCTGCCGTCCATCAGGCAGAGAATTTTCGGGCTTGCGGCAAAGGTGTCCATTGGGCATCCGGTGAGCCGGTGAGCGGGTGGGGTTTCTAACGTCAGTGCGGAATAAGCTGCGAGCGGCACGGACTCTTTCGAGGGACCCTCACGTCTGCTTGTTCCCACGGGTTTCAGGTGCCCTGATCGCAGCGATAGTCTGCCTTTTCATTATGCTGTTTACCGCTGCGCCGGCAGCGGCGCAGACCCAGCGCCGCCCGCTGGCACCTGACATCAGCGGATCGGTCGGTCTTTTCCGCACACATTCGGCAGAGATCATGCCCAAGGACACCTTCACGCTCGGGCTGGCGACGGAAATATTTGTCGCTGACGGCTTCCTGGTCCCGGATGCCAAGACCAAGCGGCTTTCCAGTACGTTTCATCTTTCCTACGTGCCCTACTGGCGCGATCTGGAGTGGAACGACTACGGCCTCGGTCTCGAACTGGCGATTGCTCCCATGTGGTCTGCGGTTACCGTTAATGGTGCAGATCCGAACCAGGTGGATACCCAGAAGATCCGGTTGATCCAGATTACCGGCCTGTCGGCGAACCTGAAGCTCGCGTTTACAAATCCGAATGAAGATCACAAGCGTGAGTTCTCGGGTTATTTTGGTCTCTTCGCCCAGATACCGTCTGAAGCCAACGATATCGGCCTGAAGTTCGGGCAGAGTTCGTACGAGCTGAGTCTTGGTGGCACCTGGGACCTGGCGGCGCCGAGCGACGTGGACCCGAACCAGAGAAATATTCCGCTCCGGTTCCACCTGAACGTCGGCTATCAATGGAACGGATACAAGGGAAGCAAGACCTTCCTCTCGCCGACGACTCCCGGTGGCAACCCTGACCCCCGTGCGGATCCGACGAATACCATGTTGCGGTTTGCGCTCCATCGTCCGGATTCCAACCTGATTCCGATCCGGCTGGGTTCCGAAGATGTGGTCCGGCGCT
>CAZSFB010000558.1:0-1654 GCA_964606035.1 uncultured bacterium
CTGCCTCGGCGCTGGCAACGAGGCTATGCATCACTTCGGCTACCGTTCTCACATTGTGGATTAGCCCGGCTCCAGCGCCTGCCGTGTAGTTGCCCCTGGTTCCATCCGTGTCCGACGGTATCCGGGCCATTCCCTGTCCCTGGATCATCATGAAATCCATCGGTCTTTTCCCGGGCACATCCTGGCTGTCCAGTTCCATGAAAAAGTCATTCCGGATCAGCCGGGTTGGAGACGACTTGCGGCAGGCGACACCGGTGGCCGCATCACCTGCGTTCACAAGTACATTTTTCCAGTTCATATGGACCGGAGCCTCGTCAGTTGCGATAAACAGGGTGCCGAACTGTGCGCCGACGGCCCCGAGCGCGAGGGCGGCCAGAGGTCCGCGTCCGTCGGCTAGTCCCCCGGCTGCCACCACTGGAATGCTCACGGCGTCCACGACCTGCGGGATCAGTGAAATCGTGGGGATTTCGTCCGGGCTGACCTTGCCGCCCGAGTCGACTCCTTCAGCGACAACGATATCCACTCCAGCTGCCTCCGCCTTGAGGGCTGTTCTGACAGAGGAGACCACATGTAGCACGGTGATCCCCTTATCTCTGAGAGCCTTGGTAAATTTCTCGGGACTTCCGGCTGCCGTGGTAACGATCTTTACTTCAGAAGAGAGTAGCGCTTCCACGATTTTTGGAACTTCGGGATGAAAGATCGGAAGGTTAACGGAAAAGGGTTTACGGGTTCGTTCCTTCAGCTTCAGGATTTCCCGTTTTGTACCTTCAGCACCAAAAGTGGCGGCAGATATAGTTCCCAACCCGCCCGCTTCGGATACCGCCGCCGATAACACGCCGTCGGATACTCCCATCATTCCACCCAGGATGATTGGATGTTCTATGCCAAGCCGGTCGCAGAGCTGAGTTCGGACTGCCATGTTAAATCCTCCGGCCCACTGTACGCGGACAGGCCAACAAGCTAGCTGGAGGGGGATATTAAAGGGAACTGGAGCGCGAGACGGGGGTCGAACCCGCGACATCAAGCTTGGGAAGCTTGCACTCTACCAACTGAGTTACTCGCGCAAAACAGAGACCCCACCAAGATAAACCGGGTTGCCGGTTTGTCAATGGTGGGGTCTCCGAACCTTAATCGAAGGTTTTACAGGGTTTTCAGATATTCAAGGATGGCGAGTCGCTCTGCATCTGTCAGCACTGAGTTGAACTCATGTACTTTATTCCCCTGTCCTAACAGATGGGTATTGAAGATCTTGCGGTCTTCCATCTGTGCATTGGTCAATAACGGTGGAAACAGGATGTTCCATGCCAGGATGAGATTGGAATACAGCGGATTAAGAACCTGCTGAGCCAGTGGATCCTTATATTCGTCGTTCGGGTCGCAACTGATATATGGCATCACAGAGGGGTTCGCCAGGTCCTCCACTTTCAGGCGATGGAGTCATACTTCCCTCCGAGCTTGACCGGGTCATAGGCACGATTGATATCCGTGTCGAAGCCCATGATGACATTGCCGACCTGGCCCAGCTGCCAGGATGGCTGAGGCTTGGATTTACACCTCCAGATGGGTTTGCGGTCCTCGGGCTTGAGCACTTCCCAGATGTTCGGGACTGAGCCGTTGTGGAAATATGGAGCGGTCGTCCCCACACCATACAGTG
>CAZSFB010000559.1:0-1650 GCA_964606035.1 uncultured bacterium
CTCCGTATCGTCACGGAACTGATGGACCCCCGGGATATTCCGCTGTTTGAGGGCCGGGCAGACGTGATCCAGATCGGTGCCCGCAACATGCAGAACTTCCGTCTCCTGAAAGAAGTGGGGCAGCTGAAGACTCCGATTCTCCTGAAACGGGGCCTCGCCAACACCATGAAGGAACTGCTCATGGCAGCGGAATACATCGCTTCGGGTGGCAACCTGAACATCATCCTGTGTGAGCGAGGTATCCGGACCTTCGAGACCGACACCCGCAACACTTTTGATATCAGTGCGATTCCGGTGCTGAAGGAAAAGACCCATCTCCCGGTGATTGCCGACCCGTCCCATGCCGGTGGCCGCTGGGATCTGGTGGAACCGCTTGCGCTTGCCGCTGTGGCAGCCGGAGCGGACGGTCTTATTGTTGAGATTCACCATCAGCCTGAGAAGGCGCTCTGTGACGGTGACAGGCATTGAAGCCTGCCAAGTTCACGAAACTCATGGAGAAGATCCGGGCGGTAGCGAAGATCGTCGGCCGGGACGCCTGATTCCGGGTACCCCGGTACCGGAACGCTGGGACCCGATGGGTTCCGGCGTTTTGATTTGTGCCGGGTTGGCCAAGAATACTTTTCACGTGGCAACGTCCCGCCAGAAAACACCTCCCAGCCGGATCGAGTTCTCCGAAATGACGGAATTTGACCTGGATGAGATCATGCGGGTCGAACGGCTGTCCTTCCGTACGCCCTGGTCAAGAAACATGTTCATGGAGGAACTGGGCAGGCACCAGTCCCGCACATTTGTCGCCCGTGCGGCAGATCTTCCCGGAGAGCCCCTGGTGGGCTATGTCATGTTCTGGACCATTCTTGACGAACTCCACATCCTGAACATCGCCGTGGATCCGGAATGGCGCCGGGCTGGTGTCGGAACAGAACTGATGAATCTGGTTTTCAGGTACGCGGCGGAGAGCACCGCTGCCGTGATTGTCCTTGATGTCAGGGTAGGCAATGCCCCCGCCCGGCGGCTATATGAACAGTTCGGTTTCAGGGCCGTGGGTATCAGGCCTCAATACTATTCAGATACCGGTGAGGATGCGCTGGTGATGATCCGGGAGTCGCCATTCACTGCTCCGGTGCCTGAGGCGGTCGGGGATGTACCGGCGGACGGGAAAGGTAAAAAATGAGTGTGGAAACACCTCACAATGCGGAATTCATCTCGGCGAAGCGGTTGTCTCCCGGGAATGATCTTCATGGAGCCATGTACGAGATCCGCTTCCACCTGACAGGCGGACAGAAGACGGGCCGTCCCGGCCAGTTTTTCATGGTTCGCCCGGCACATGGCTCCCAGCCACTTCTCCCACGGCCGCTTTCCCCGGTATCCTCCCGTCCGGGGGAAGTCGTTTTCGGGATACGGGTTCACGGGGAAGGCACGTCACGGATGGTGCGGGCGTCGAAGGGTGAACCGTGGACCGTTTTGGGACCTTACGGTAATGGTTTTGATGCTCCGGTCACGCCGCAGGAGAATATCTGGCTGGTCGGAGGCGGAGTAGGGGTTCCGCCGCTTGTCCAGCTGGCCGCTGCCTGGCCGGCCCGGTATACAGCCATCATTGGCGCCAGAACGCAGGATGATCTTCACTGGACCGGCTCTTTCGGCGGCAGCGGA
>CAZSFB010000560.1:0-1614 GCA_964606035.1 uncultured bacterium
ACTGAGTTTCACCTTCATGACCCCGCTTTCCATGAAAATGGGGCTCCAGCGCGCCTACCATGACAACCGGTTTGTGACAGAGGCACTGGTACGGCGCTATCACGATCCACTCGACTATCCGGGTTCTGTCCCGGCATGGGCCGCGAGTTTCCTCAGCCTGGAAAAATGGTCCGCCAGCTGGACGCCCACCGAAGTCCCCAAAATCACGACTCCATCACTCATCATATGGGGTGCGGAGGACCTGCTGCTTCCGCCATCAGACGGCTCGAAACTCCACGCCGCCCTTCCCGGCAGCGAGCTGGAGTTCATCAGGAACTGCGGGCACGTGCCGCAGGAGGAAAAACCGGCCGAGACAGCAGCCCTTATGGAAAGGTTCATCCGCCGGACCCTGGCGTCCCGGCACACGGTTGAAGAATCCCAGGCTGACGCTCCGGCGGCGCCTGATGAACAAGGCGGGATCCCATCACCATGAGAGCACTTGTTACCGGTGCCACCGGATTTGTGGGCTCTGATATTGCCCGGACACTGCTCAGGCTCGGCCACGACGTAACGATCTTTCACCGGAAATCATCGAAACTCGATATTCTGGACGGTGACGATGCGAAGATGGCCCACGCAATTGGCGATCTCACTGACCGGGCAAGCTGCATTGCCGCGGCAAAAGGCCACGACGCTGTCTTCCATGTCGCAGGTGACGTTGACCAGGGTGACACCGACACCGAGCGGCAATACCGGATCAATGTCCTCGGCACCCGGAACATGTGCGAGGCCGCGCTCGAAGGCGGAGCAAGACGTTTTGTACATACCTCCAGCGTTTCCGCCATCGGCTATCCTGATCATGGCGGCATGTGTGACGAGGCTAGCCCGTTCAATTTCGGTCCGCTCGGCCTCACCTACATGGAGACCAAGAACCAGGCTGAACAGGTGGTCCAGGAGTTCATCCAGCGGGGGCTCGATGCCGTGATCGTGAATCCGGCGACGGTCTATGGACCGGGTGACCGGAAATCCCTCATGGCCGACGGCATCCGGAGGATCGCCAGAGGCCAGCTTCCGCTGGTCCCTTCAGGCGGCATGAACGTGGTGTATGTCGAGGACGTAACCCAGTGCCATCTCCTCGCCTGGAAGAAGGGGCGCACAGGAGAGCGGTACATCGCTGGCGGGGAGAACATGTCCTATTTCGACTACGCCTCGCGCATAGCGGCACTGGCAAAGGCCCGGGTTCCGCTCACGACAATTCCGGGACCGGTAGCGGTCGGAGGCGCCCGGTTGCTCCGGGCTGCGGGAAAAATGTTCAACTGGACACCGCCCCTGTCGGTCCCATCCGCGAAACTTTCCTCTGTGCGGCTTTTCTACTCGTCCCGCAAGGCCGTGAGCGAACTGGGCTACCGGATCACTCCGTTTACGGCCGGAATGACCCAGACCCTCGACTGGATGCGCCGGGTGGGATACCTGCGCGGTTGACGTTACACTTTCAGTCATGGCCCGGAGCTTCCTGGCAGCCGACACCGATGACCTGCGCGGAGAAATTCTCAACGCATTCCGGTCCTTTGCGTCCCGGTTTCTTCCGGGCGGCCGCGAAATCGGCCTTGCCGTGTTTGAATCCCGTGGGCGGCT
>CAZSFB010000561.1:0-1599 GCA_964606035.1 uncultured bacterium
TTGAGAAGGTAGTAGTCCGAGTTCCGGATGTGGCCATACTTGTGCTTGAGGTTCACCAGCTCGTTCACCACCGCATGCACGTCGCCGATCTCCTCCGGCGGGATCATGTATTCGTCCTTGTCGGTCTTGAGCGTCGAATAACAGGAGTAGGACGCCCCGATACCGAGTTCGTAGGCGAGCTTTGCGATGTTCACCACGTCATGCAGATTGTCCCGCATGATGAAGGTGTTGAAGTTGATCCGGTCGAAGCCGATGCCCCGGATTTCGCGGATCAGGTTCGTGATCCGCTGGAAGTTGCCTTTCATTCCGCGGTAGACATCGTGACGCTCGTCGGGGAAGTCGAGCGAGAAATTGATCTGGTTCATTCCGGCGGCGTGGAGTTCCTTCGCCTTCTCATAGGTGAGCAGGCTGCCGTTGTTCACCATCGAGATGTAGACGAAATCCACCGCATCCTTCATGCCGCGCACAAGCTGCGGAAGGTCCTGCCGGAGTGTCGGTTCACCGCCAGAGATCGTGACGATCATCGGGTCAAATTTGCGGACAATGGGGGCATAGTCATCCAGGACGGTCTCGTCCTTTGTTTGCCAGTAGAAGCAGAAGGTGCACCGGGCATTGCACTTTTTCGTGACCTCGAGGTTCACGTGCTTGGGGCGCGGATTGAGCCTCAGGTCCGCGAGCTTGATCGCGGCGTTGATGCGGTCTGTAAAGCTGATGGTTCCTGTGGATCCCATGGTCATTCTCCAGTTTCCGATTGCGCTGCACGAATCAAAGGGCTTGCCCCTACCGGGTTTCCGCTCAACCCGGCGGAATCACCCGCCCGTCCATCAGACGAGGGATATTCCGGCCCAGAAATTCAAGCTCTGTAGGCACATAATCGACCGTCCGGCGGGGCCCCGGCGCGAGTTTCCGGTTCGATAGGAACGGCACCAGCATGTGCTCCCGGGCGAAGCCACCGTGACTCGCCTTGTGCTCCGGAAACTCCCACCGCACCCGGAGGTCATGGCCGTTGGCCGCCGACACCACCAGGTCCCCCGCCCTCGGGGAACGGAAGAACTGGAGGAGCTGTACCGGTGCATCCGGGTAGTCCGTACCGTAGGTCGCCTCAAGGCTCTGCGCCGCCGACCCCTCTGCAGGATGGGATTTATAGCCGAAGGGGTCAGTGCCGTGCGTCACCCGGTAAAGAATCTGTCCGTCCGTAATCTCGCGGATCCACGCCTCGCCACGCCGGGTTCGCACCCGGACGCCTTCGGCATCGGGACCGGCGACAAGGTCCACCGCATCCTGTTCGAGCAGATGGTCCACCACTCCGCCGAAACGGCCGTTGGCCAGTTCCTCGAAGATCGGCTTGCGGTTCCAGCCCCCTTGCGGGTGGGCAAAGTAGAGGTTCGCCATCGAGTTGCCGGACACCATCGAGGCGGCCGTGGCACCCGACCAGTGGCGGTAACCGGTGGGATAATAATAGTTGCGGTGTCCGAGCTTCTCGATGAACCGGTCCAGATCGAAATGCGAATGGGTCGGTGTCATACCGTGGTCGGCAGAAATCGTCAGCGAGGTGCTCTCCCAGAGACCGTAACGCGACAGGGTCCCGTAGACCATCTC
>CAZSFB010000562.1:0-1575 GCA_964606035.1 uncultured bacterium
GAACAGGAAGACGGCTTCGTCATGACCGTGACCAGGCCTTAAGGAGCCTTGATGCAGGAACTGGGTTACAGCGAAATCGTCCGCCTGCTCGAAACCGCTCCCATTGCGCGCCTGGGAATGACCGGGCCGGAGGGCCCTTACATCATTCCGATGCCGTTCTACTTCGACGGAGAGGCCTTCTACATGCGAATTCCGCAACGCGGCCGCAAGGAGGGGTGCCTCAGTTTCGACCCGAGGGTGTGCATCGAGGTGGACGGCTACACGCCGGACCTGAGCGTCTACTGGTCTGTCATCGCCGACTGCGAGATTGACACTGCGGCGAATCCGGAACTCATCGAGAATATCCGTGAAAGAAACCACGAAAAGTACGAGAGACTCCGCGGAAACGCGCGCAAAGGACATGGCCGCCCGAAAGCCGCCCCCGGACAGAGCGGTGTCAGGCGGTTCGTGGTGAAAGAGATCGGAGGACGTCGCTCCGACCGGGGCGAGATCGATTTTTCCACCGGAGAAACCCGCCACAGTTCCAGGACTGCCATTCATGCAGCCTGACCACACCTATGCCGGTCTGGAAATCCGCATGCGCGATCCCCTGGCCGAGTTTCTAGGCTCGGTTCCCGAAGGTCATATCTTCCGTTACCGGCCGGAGGATCTCATCCCCCTCACCGGCCATCTGTGCCCGACAGTGACAGGCGCGTTCCTCGCGGCGAGGGCCGGAGTCATGGCCCTGTATGGCACGGAACCGGGAATGCGCGGCGAGATACTCGTGGATATTCCGGGCGGGATCACCGATGGTTCCAACGGCCCGATTACCCAGGTGCTGACCTTCATTACCGGAGCCGCCGCCGAAAATGGTTTCGGGGGCCTTGCCGGCCGCTACCGGAGACGCGGGCTGCTCCGCTTTCACCCGGATGAGCTCCAGCCCTGGACCTTTTTCTTTTCCCGGATGGATTCCCTTGATTCCATCAGGGTGAAAGTTGACATGAGCCCTGTGCCGCCCGATCCGGAGATGGGGGCCGAGATGCAGAAGGTCCTTGGGGATCCCGGTGCCAGCCGCACTGCGTTCCAGACGTCGTGGGCGGCGCGGGTCCGGAAGCTTTTTGAATATGAACGGGACAACCCGGGTACCATCGCACGGGCTGAACCCGTAAAATCATCTGCCGGGGTTAAAAGCCAGAAATGAACCAGCTGAGCAAGGCATTTATCGGCACGGCCCTGGTCTGCCATGTCATTGCGGCGCTCATCGGAGCCGCGCTTGCCGTTGACCACGCCTATGCCATCCAGGTCCGGTACATTCATACCCACGGCCAGACCATCGGGTTCGTGGCCTTCCTGATTTATGGCGTCGCCTACCATATTTTCCCGCGGTTTCAGGGCCGGCCGCTCCATTCCGTCCAGATGGGCTGGCTGCACTATGGACTTGCCACCACGGGGCTTCTGGCCCTGTGGGCCGGACGCAGCTGCGGAGTCTTTCCTGTGCAGCTTGCCGGCGGTATTCTTTCCGCGGCCGGCGTCATCGTGTTTTCGGCGAACATCGCCTTGACCATCTTCAGGAGACCCGCATGAGCAATCCGGACA
>CAZSFB010000563.1:0-1256 GCA_964606035.1 uncultured bacterium
CCCATCAAGAACCGTTATGATTTCGTATTTCTTTTCGACGTTCAGGACGGAAACCCCAACGGCGACCCGGATGCCGGCAACCTGCCCCGCGTGGACCCGGAGGACGGCCGGGGACTCGTCACCGACGTCTGTCTCAAGCGCAAGGTGAGGAACTACGTTGCCGCCGCCAAGGGAGCCGACGCCGCATTTAAGATATTTGTGGAAGAAAAGGCTGTTCTTAATGAACGCATTACCGGAGCGTACAAAGCGCTTGGACTTGACCCGGATGCCAAGCCCAAGAAAGGCGAAGACCCGGTAAAGGCGGCCCGTGAGTGGATGTGCAAGAACTATTTCGACGTCCGGACCTTTGGTGCGGTGATGTCTACCGGCGATAACGCCGGTCAGGTGCTTGGGCCAGTGCAGGTGACGTTCGCCCGTTCAGTGGACCGTATCATTCCTGCCGAGCATTCCATTACTCGCATGGCTGTAGCCACCGAAAAGGAAGCAGAGGCGCAGGGAGGCGATAACCGCACCATGGGCCGCAAGGCGACCATTCCGTACGGTCTCTACCGGACTCACGGCTTCATCAACGTTCCTCCCGCCCAGAAGACGGGATTCTCCGAAAAGGATCTGGAGCTTTTCTGGGACGCGCTGAAAAACATGTTCGATCTGGACCGGAGCGCCGCCCGCGGCCTCATGGCCGCCCGCAAGCTGATCGCGTTCAAGCACGAAAGCACGCTCGGCAACGCTCCGGCAGCTTCGCTGCTTGAGCGCGTGCAGGCGAAGCGCAAAGGGGAAGGGCCCGCAAGGGCGTTTACCGATTATGAGATTACGGTCGACAAGGGCAATCTGCCGAAAGGCATCGAAATTCTGGAGCTCATCTGATCTCCGGAGCGATGGGCCATCCATCTTCGCTCTTTGAAAACTGAATAATGGAGACGGGCGCTTCCGAAGACGACGACTTCCTGCCGATCTCGGGGCTCCAGCATCTGGCGTTCTGTGAGCGCCAGTGCGCCCTGATCCACGTCGAGCGGGTCTGGCAGGAGAACCTCCGGACGGCCGAAGGGCAGGCCGTTCATGAACGGGTGAACCTGCCGGGCTCGCTCGATGGCGGACGCATCGTCAGGGCCATGCATCTGCGGAGCGAGCGGTTGAGGCTCCGGGGGCAGGCGGACGCCGTCGAGTTCCGGCCCCGCCCTGACGGAACGCAGGCGCCTTATCCGGTCGAATACAAGCGCGGGAAGGCGGGCCACCGGTTTGCCGACAGCGTCCAGCTC
>CAZSFB010000563.1:1266-1558 GCA_964606035.1 uncultured bacterium
AATGACGGGCGTGCCGGTCCCAGCGGGTGCGCTTTACTATTTTTCCTCCCGGAAACGGATTGAGGTGGTGATTGACAACGGGCTCCGGGAACAGACCGCCCGGCTCGCGGTACGGTTTCACGAGATGATGCGAACACGGGAAGTACCGAAAGCGTGGCGGGACAGCCGGTGTACGCACTGCTCGCTGCTCAGCGTCTGTCAGCCACTGGAGCGGCTTCAGGGCGATGCATCCGGCTACCTGCGATCCGTCATGGCCTCCTTCCGGCCGGAGGGCCGCCGGTGAATGTTCTCA
>CAZSFB010000564.1:0-1555 GCA_964606035.1 uncultured bacterium
TCGGAAGATCCTACCGCCGCCAGTCCAAGTCCCATTGGACTTCGCAATGTATTGCCGTATACGATGACGGCATCGTGAACCCGGAGAAAGGATCCCGGATGGTTCATGTCGGCCAGCCACAGGGTGGCCTTTTGCTGGTATTCCGGGTTTTTAAGTTCGAATGCCGCCAGGCATTCGATTGAATCAAATCTGAACACTTTGCCGGTACCGGAAATGAGTTGCGACCCGAATGCTGGATCGGCGACATTCATTTTGCAATTCGCGCATTGGTCCTCTCCGTAGTGAATTTCGGCCGGGCCTGAGTTGCCACAGCCGGCGATCAGCGCGAAAAGGATCAGTAGCGCGAAAAGAGACGCGGCTTTAGTGCGCACGGGAGACCTCCTTTGACGATTGCTTTGCTTTACGATTCTCGTACACATAGACGGCCGCCGAGCACAGGAAGGCCGCCACTGCCACCCACCCGGCAGGTCCGGGCCACGAATGGGCGGTGAAATTGAGCAGCTGTTTGGATCCGATCACCGGCGGTTGGTAGGTCATACCGGGCACCTTGATGATTGCGTTTTCCATATCGAGATTGTGACCATAGTCGTATCCCCAGAGGTAAAAGTCCACCAGTCCGGCGACCGACATGAGCCCAAAGAGCAGCAACCAGATCAGCAGAAGTCGTCGTTTGCCGGTCGCGGCTACGGCCAGTCCAAAAAGCATGATTCCCCTCATGATCCAGGGCATGATGGTGAGTTCCCTGATCGACTCCGGATGAATGGTCTTCATTCCGATATAGTGGTTCAGGTTGTTAATCTTATTGAGGTCACCCGGATTCTGGCCGCGCATCTGGTTTATCCAGATCTCCATCCCCAGTCCCTCCGGATATTGTGGCGCCTCAAGCGAGATCTGCCACAAGGGAAGGAAATAGGTTAGAGAAAGCAGAAGGGCGGCTATGGCCAGCACGATGCGGCTTGAAGTAGACATGTAGCGTCTCATTCCTTTCAGGTCGATGCGGAGGAGGTCTGAGTCGATTCTCCTCCGCACCTTTGCGTGCATACCCTGTGTATGAGGGGTATCAGTCAAGTTACCTTCCTACTTTGATACTCGTACATATCCCTGCATTTCCTGGTGCAGGGCTGAGCAGAAATCGGTGCAGTAAAACGGGAAGACACCGGCGGCCTGCGGTTTCCATGCCAGAGTACGGGTTTCGCCCGGCATGATGAGCAACTCCGCGTTGTTCGCCCCCATTACGGCAAACCCGTGCGGGACATCCCAGTCTTGTTCCAGGTTGGTGACATGGAAAAGGACGGAGTCGCCGACCTTGATCCCTTCGATATTGTCCGGCGCAAAATGGGTGCGGATTGTCGACATGTAAACCCGAACGAGCTTGCCGTCACGCTCGACGCGCGCCTGGTTTTCGGCGGTAATCGCGTGGGGATGCTTGTTCTCGGCGATCGGGAAGTATTTCACGGATCTGTCTTTGACCAGTGACGCAGGCAAAGCCTGAGCGTAGTGAGGTTCTCCTATAGTCGGAAAATCCAGCAGGAGCTGCATTTTGTCACCGGTAATG
>CAZSFB010000565.1:0-1553 GCA_964606035.1 uncultured bacterium
GAAAGCAGTTCCCGCGTCTGGTCCTCCACCGCTAACTGCAGGTCTTCATGGGACCGGCGCAGGTTCTCTTCCGCACCGATCCGGATGATTTCCGCAGAGGTACGGGCCCCAAACAGCCGCAGGATCGACAAGACCTCGCCGGGACTGTCAATGGGACGATCATCCAGTACCCCCAGCATGCCCACATAGCGCCCGTCACTGTCGGTGAGCCGGACAGCAGCATAGCTGTCCAGCCCGTGAGTCCGGACCCACTCATCCCCTGGAAACAGTGTCTGGAGCTGTGTTGGCAGACAAACCTCATCCCGGAGCTTGAGCAGCTCACACGGTGTGCCCGAAGCTGAATAGCTGAAGGGTGAGGCCGGGCAGCCCCGGTCCCACATGGCGAGCGTTTCAAGTTCCTCGCCGGTGCTGTCCAATACCCGGCCAACGAATGCCACCTGATAACCGAATATCTCCGAGAGCTGACGGGTGAGGGCCTGAAAGAACTCCGCACCGACCTTATTACCCGTCAGCTCCGACAAGGCACGCATGGCATTGTCCCGGCGCCACTCCATGGTGACGTCGGTAAAAATCCCGTCCAGCCACCGGACGTTCCCGTCCGCCTCCCGGAAACCCCGGCCCACATCCCGGATCCAGCGGACCGAGCCGTCGCGGTGCCAGATCCGGTAGATGATGTCGAAGTGACGCCCCGACTGGATTGACCGGGAGATTTCCGCACCGACCCGCCCGGCGTCATCCGGGTGAATAATGCTGCCAAAAGGCCGTCCACCATCGGCCATGAACTCGGAGCGAGAATACCCGGTAATCTGTTCCACCTGACTGCCAAGGAACACGCACCGGTATTCATCATCCGCTTCACAGCGATAGAGGGCACCAGGCATGTTTGTGGCCATGAGGCCCAGAATGGCCTCCATGGAGCTCATCTCTGACTCAACGCTGATGCGGCCAGTGACATCCGAAATGACCGCAACCAGTCCGGTCAGGCGGCCGGTCAGGTCGCGCCGGTAGTCCCAGTCAACGTGCAGCCTTTTCTTCTGGCCGCCCCCGGAATGATCCCACATCTCAAAGGGAACGGGCGAAGGCCGCTCGTCCAGGATTTTGCTGAACATCCGCCTCAATGATTCACGCTCAGACCCGCTTCCCGCAAAGTCCCACAACTTCCGGCCGATCAGTTCTCCTGGAGTGCAGCCATTCAGATGGGCGCGGGATGCGTTCGCGTACACAATCGTCCCATCCAGCTTCCACTCCTGGATTCCGCAGGGGAGAGAATCGAGAATTGCGTGGCCATCCTCCATGAGCCCCATCTGCAGTGCCCTAGCCATACCTGATCCCGTGATATCGAGCAGATTGCACAGCACCATGTCCGACCACCGGTTCTCGCCATGCAGCATTGAAAAGACAGCCCTGGACCAGCCCGCTGCAGAATCACCATCCAGCCGCCTCACGGGGAGGACAACGTACGGCTGGTCGCCGGTCCGGACCGTCTCCAGACAATCAGTCAAGGTGGACTCTCCGGCAACTGCAAAAACCCTATCTATCGTTTGTCCCGAAAC
>CAZSFB010000566.1:0-1549 GCA_964606035.1 uncultured bacterium
ATCACGTCACTTGTACCACCTCAAAAGTTGGTACAGCCCTTTTCTGGGCGTAGGGTCCACGGAGCCAATCCAGTATTCACGACTATTTCTCTGTGGGCGAGTGGCGCCAGCCACTCTGAATGCTGTTGATATCCCCCAAGGAACGACGACCACTCGTGAAGCCATGGATGGGCTGATTTCTGTGAGCCGTGCGGCAACTTCTGGCGATGGAACAATCACGGCATCTGCATACCGCCGGGCCCACTGGAGGCGCACGTTCTGAAAGAATTGATTTGCCAGCGTTGTCCATTTGGGTTGATCAAAAGCGAAAGTGTCATGAATGATGATGGCATGAAAAGCCCTCGCAACGCTGCGGGGGAATAGCTCTCCAGCGATGAAAACGGCCCGCCCGGAATACCGTAGTGGACCTGATCGCTGGCATGCCTGGAATATAGAGGGCGAAAAGGGGCCGTCTGCCGGCGCCGGTGACTGCAGTCCGGTTGTGTGCACGTCGTGTCCGGCCAAGCGAAGGGAACTCATCAACTCCTGAGTAACACGGGAGGGGCCGCCTGAGGAGAAGAGAAAGTGGAGCGTATCGAACAGGAAAGTCACAAAACCACCCGTTCCAGAACCAGGTTGGTGATCGCCGCTGTCCGTCCCCATCGGTAATTTTCAGAAGCCTTGATCCCATGACTGTAGAGAGATTGGCGAGTTCGTCTATCGTCAAGAAGTCTGTCTAGTGTTGAACCCAGATGGCCGATATCATCCGGAGTGAAATAAAGAGCTGCCTGTCCGGCAATCTCCCGGAGTGGGCTTATGTCACTTGCAATTAGCGGGCATCCAGAAGCCATGGCTTCAATCACAGGTATGCCAAACCCCTCGAATCGGGAGGTGATAATAGAGGCGGCCGCATACCGGTAAAGCAAGGGGACCAACTCGTCGGGAACCCAGCCCAGCCATCTGGCGCGGCCTGCAGTGACGGCTGGATGTCTTTGAATGTCGCCGAGCGATGGGCCGGGGGCACCTGCCATCAGAAGGTCATAGTCTTTGTGCCAACGCGATCCCCAATAGACATCAAGCAGCACGTCCAGACCTTTATGGGGCCGGGCTGCGGCAACTGACAGGAAATACGGACGGGTAATCCCTAGCGTCATTTTGAGAATTGCCTGTTCGGCATCCATACCCTGGTCAGGAGGATGGAATTCAGGC
The DNA here is from genome assembly GCA_964606035.1 of uncultured bacterium. Lineage (GTDB taxonomy): Bacteria > JAGRBM01 > JAGRBM01 > JAGRBM01 > JAHCIT01 > CAZMGV01. The sequence goes on from CAZSFB010000566.1 coordinate 1,189, forward strand.
CCGATTCCGTGCGGAACCACCTGAATCCGTTCCGGATCGACCCGGTATATCCCCACCACGTCGCGTTTCACCTTTTCCGAGGGAGCAAGGAGCAGGCGAGAACGCGATATAGAGACTCTAGCGGTAACATCCAGAGCCACTCGTTCCATCCCCGTAAAATGTTCCGGGTAAAAGCGGAACTGGAGATCGTGAACCATTGTAACCTGAGGACAGGGAACGAGTATGGAACAAGTCCCGCCAAGATTAAGCATCGCGTCGAGCCGTTCTGTTGCGGCAAGCATGGGGAGGATCGTCTGCTCCGCCAGCAGCCGGAGTCCTCGAAACGACGGAGCTATGGGAACCGTGTGGATTGTCAGGTTGG
>CAZSFB010000567.1:0-1532 GCA_964606035.1 uncultured bacterium
GGTCTCCCCCGGAACGCCCACGATGTTGTAGCTGCAGGTTTCGATCCCCACCTCGTCACAGAAGCGGAACGTGTTGAGGATCTGCTCGTCGGTGAGGTTGCGGTTCATCACCTCGCGCCGGATGTAGTCATCCCCCGATTCGATGGCGATGATCGTCTGGTAACAGCCCGCCTCGGCGAGACGGCGGGCCGTCTCGCGGCCGAACGTCTGCATCTGAACCTGCATGTTGAACGGCAGGTCGAACCGCTTCTTGTATTCGTCCAGAAACTCGTAGAGCCATTTCTTGTTCTCGGTGATGATGTCGTCCGAGAACGTGATGTACCGGGCGTGCTCCGGGTACCGCTCCACGATCCCCTCAATCTCGGCGATCACGTTCGCCACCGACCGCTGACGGATAAACCGGCCGTTGCCGGAATAAAGCCGCATCTGCGCCTCGTTCGAGCAGTAGGTACAGCGGTACGGACAGCCCCGCGAGGTCATGATCTGCACGTTGCCGTGCTGGAGCCGGAGTGCCTCCCGGTAGTCCAGGCACTCGCGGTCGGGCGGTGGAAGCCGGTCCAGGGGGTCGGTCAGTTCCCGCATCTCGTTCACGATCACCCGCCCGTCGGCGGCGCGGGTCCAGATATTGGGGATCCGGTCCGTGGGCCGCCCATTCTGGATGGCGTCCGCCAGTTCCAGAAGCGCCTCCTCGCCCTCACCCCGGCAGATGAAATCCATGTTCGGCTCGGCCATGCACTCGTCCGGCGACAGCGTGGGATGCACCCCGCCCGCCACCACCGGCAGCGGATGGGATTCCTTGATCCACTTTGCCATCTGCTTCACGTAACGCCACTGGACATAGACCGACGAAAACCCGACAAGCCCCGGATCGAAATCCCGGACGGCTCCGAGCACCTTCTCGCGGTCCAGGTTCGGCACCCGGACGAACTTCGGCTCATGGCCCCCCGCCCGGAGGGTGGCCGCCAGCGACCCCACCCCGAGCTGGTAATAAATCGGTGTCAGCGTATCGATGTCCGGATAGAAGAGAAGCACTCTCATGGCGTGTCCTGTGCAGCCCCCATGCTGCCCGGAAATCCGGCCGGAAAACGGGGAAATACCGCGGATAAAATCGCCCGGCTCCCGCTCTCATGGAACTTCCAGAATCGGTGTTTACAGTTAAGCACGGCCAAGGGAGGACCGCAACGGGCTGCGTTGCCTAACCCCGTGATACGAGGCACGATTTCCCGTCCGAAGGGGCATCCCCCCAGTCCGCAGGAGCCCCCTCTGGACCCGCCTTCCCCAAATGTTCAGGCCCCATTTGACATTTCCTGTGAAAACGGGTCTTTATGCCCCCCTGTTCGGGTTCAGGGGATCGCTTCTATGAGGGCATCCTTTCAGGCCAACGGCCCCGGGAACCTGAACCGCCTAGGCGAGATCTATGATCGTATTGAGCGTCCGGACCTGAAGTATCCGGGTTGCGTCCCCGGAGTACCGCGGACGCTGGCATCCGGGAGCGACTTGTGCGCCGCTATCCGTCACGCCGACCGCCTTAT
>CAZSFB010000568.1:0-1505 GCA_964606035.1 uncultured bacterium
GTGAAATCCTTGCGGAGCGGGTGCCCCACCCAGTCGTCCGGCAGCATGATGCGGCGCAGGTCCGGGTGGCCGTCGTAGATCACTCCCAGAAGATCAAACTGCTCGCGCTCGTGCCAGTTGGCCGCGCCGAACAGCGGGCAGAGCGACGGCACATGCGGGTTGTTGCGGTCCAGCTTGCACATGACCATCAGTGTGTGGCCGTGCTCGTAGCTTTTAAGGACGGCGGTGGACTGGAGCCACGATGGTCCGTCGGGTGCGGGCTGGCCGGCTTTTGGCGGCACAGGAACGTGGTCAGTGGCGGCTACCGTGGCAAGGAACTTCAGGCTGAAGGCCGGGTCATCGCGAAGTGTTTTCACGATGTCCAGCAGGTCCTTCTGCGGGTTCTTCACGACGATGAGCGGGGTGGGGTTCGATTCGGGACCGGTTTCGATCCGGCCGCCGAACCGGGCTGAGCACTGTTCCAGTAACGCCTTCTTGTCCATGTTCCTGCTTGGCTTTCTTCCTGGAGGATTCGCGAATATCTCAGGCAGTCTTGCGGCTCAGGAACCGCTCGCGCTTGACGATCTCCTGCAGCTTCATGACGCCCTCGGTCAGTGCTTCGGGCCGCGGCGGGCAGCCGGGCACGTAGACATCCACCGGGATGATCTTGTCCACGCCCTTGCACACCGAATAGCCCTGCTCAAACAGGCCGCCGCAGTTGGAGCAGGAACCCATCGAGATCACGTATTTCGGCTCGGGCATCTGGTCGTAGAGGATCTTTACGCGGCTCGCCATCTTGTAGGTGAGCGTACCGGCCACAATGATGAGGTCCGACTGGCGGGGGGAGGCGCGGAACACGGCTCCGAAGCGGTCCAGATCGGCGCGGGGGCCACCCGTCTGCATCAGCTCGATGGCGCAGCAGGCAAGCCCGAACAGCATGTACCACATGCTGTTCGCACGGGTCCAGTTGAGGAAATCGTCCACATTGGCAGTGACGATTCCCCCGTCTTTCGGGCTGTAGTAGCTCGTGTCGATGGTGGCGGGGACGGCGACGGTGGTTTTCGCTTCGCTCATGGTGTCGGCTGGCTCCTGTGCTGGATAACCGGAACAGAAATGATTTTAGGGATTTACGCGGGCCTTTGGGACTTCGTTGCCCAGCGTTTTGATCCACTTCAGGTCGCCCTTGCCCCAGACATAGAACAGCCCCACGGCGAGGATCGTCACGAAAGTGCCCACCCAGACGAACAGGGCGGGGCCGTAGCCCTTGACGACCCAGCTCTTGAAGACGGCAGCGGTGGGGTAGAGGAGGGTGACTTCCACGTCGAAAATCAGGAAGTCGATGGCGATGGAGTAGAAGCGGACGTTGAACTGGGCCCAGGAGTTGCCGATCGGGAGCTCGCCGCACTCGTAGGCGGTCTGCTTGATGACCGATTCCTTGTGCGGAGCCACCAGGTGGCTCGCCGTAAGCGCGATGGCGATGAACCCGGCCGATCCGCGGGCGGAGCAGCTCCGGGGCCGCCAGGTGC